>JBMYWE010000455.1:0-2581 GCA_049607125.1 Granulosicoccaceae bacterium
ACTCCTTTTTGCGGTAGATGTACTCGGCATTCTCCGAGCGATCGCCCTCGGCGGCAGCGGCAGTGATAGCTGCAGTCGTCTCTGCCCGGCGCTCCCACAGCGAGGCACTCTCGCGCTCGAGGGCTGCGTATCCCTGCGGTGTGATGTACGGGGAAGAACGAGGGCTTGGGGGTTTCCAGCGCAAAACTAACTCCACCAGTAGATTGGTAATGCTTTATTGCTCAAAAGCCATAACAAACAGGGCTATCAGGCATTTTTACTGCTTTGTCACAGGAACGATGGGAATGCGCCTGTAGATAACACGTGCCTTGCCGACGGCCTCCAGCACAAATGCTTGAGGCATCTGACAACCATAGTGGAGCAATTTTTCTGTTCCGCTCCAACACTGGCCTCTTTCATGATTCTAGCAACACTACGCGCCGCCGGCCTAGCCGCTCTTACCATCACAACGATGGCAGGCTGTAACAACACTTCAGTATCGAACTTAGATAGCAACCAGGGCAGCGACGAGCAAAGTTCCGCTGGTGGTGGCGGTAGCGGCAATGACAATGCCAGTGGCGCCAACGCGAGCAACACGGCTCCACAAGCAAGCGCACTGTGTGTCGCCACACCGGGTTCCGCCACGGGCTACGACGGCAGTTTGGCCGATCAGATCAGCGACAAAGAAGATCGGCAGTTTAACTTTTCGATTGTCCAACAACCTGCAAACGGATCCTTGCAACTCGACTTGGCGACAGGCGATTTCAACTACAGCCCCACAACGCCTTCGCGAGGCTACACAGACAGCTTTAGTTATCGAGTGGATGACCTAAACGGTGGAAGCGCTGTGGGTACCGTCGACCTAGTATACGGCGCATTGCGAGTCATGCCGCTGGGCAACTCCATTACCTACGGCGTCACGGGCTACACCAGCGCAACAGGAGATCAGCCCTCGCAAGAATTTGCCGTTGGTTATCGTCAGGCACTGTATGAGGCATTGGTTGGAGAAGGTTACATGGTAGATTTTGTCGGAAATCAAAGCGCAGGCGCAGGTTCCGGCCTTGCAGATCCAGACCATCAGGGTCTACCGGGGTGGACCAGTTGGCGCATCGGTGATGCCGTGAATGGTTGGCTGAGCAGCAATCCAGCCGACGTAGTGTTGGCGCATATCGGCACCAATGATCACCAGATCACCACCGACGGCGTCAACCACGTACTCAACAACATCAACAACTGGTCCGTGAACAACAACAGCGTAAAAATGCTGCTGGCCACTATTGTCGACCAGCGCCCCGACACCTTCTTTGAAGATACCGTCGAAGACTTCAATGCCAACCTCACCCAGTTGGTGCAAGATAGCTGGCCAGAGGTTGAACTGGTGGACCAATACAGCGCGCTAGACAACGAAACGGACTTGACCCCTTTGTCCCAGGACAGCGTTGGTCTGCACCCCACCACGGGAGGCTACCAAAAAATGGCGGCAGTCTGGTTGGATGCACTGCACAACAGCGGTCAGCTAAACAAGTGCCCCTAGGCTGACTTCAGCACAACTATCTCCAGCGTTTAGCGGACTTTCCGCCAACATAGCCCCGCATGTCGGGGCTTTGTTTTGCCGCCTATTTTTCTTGAAGTTACAACCCTACAGGCCCTAGACTCACCCATACGCATCGGCTAAGTGTGGACTGCGCGAAAAACCTAGCCTCTGAAGACTCTCCAGACCCAAGCTTGTCAGTTTGCAAAGTCCCGATCTAGCACGCTAGACCCGAGGCTGATAATGTAGGGCCTTAGTCAATAGATCTATTCAAAGTCTCTTTCATTGTGCCAAATCAAGGCAAACCCACGAGCATGGTGCGCTATCTTTAATAGCTTTAATGACGAGTTAATACAAACGAGGCAGGCCTGCAGGGAGGCAAGTTTTTTAGCGCAAAGGCACCTTAGTAATGTGGTTCTCATGCGCTGCCCTTGTAAAAATCTCGGTGGTAAAATGATCATATGATTTGGACACTACACTAGTCTCTAATATCTATTGCCATCGCTGACAACCACCGAGGTTTACTCCATGATACGTGCGGTCGGACTCTGTTTATTGATTCAAGTCGCCGCTGTAGTGGTGACGCTCGGCGTGTTCAGAGTAGGCACCAACGACGCTTGGATCGCGGCGGGAATTTACCTTATCAGCAGCAGCTTTATATTTGCTTACTGGATCAAACTACTCAGCGACATCCGCTTAAAAGACAGCATAGCCGCCGAGCGCGAAAAGTACCTCGCCGAGCGCGAACGGATTAAACTTCAGGCCGAGCAAGAAAAGCTCAACTTAGTGCGCGACACCCACAAGCTGGTTTCAAAAGAGGCCGCCAAGGCCAGTGCACGGGCCAATACCAAAGTCGGCTTGATCGCAGCGGTGGCGGTAGTTGGAGGCGTCACGTTGATCGCCGCGCAGATGTTCGCTCTGGGAATCCTCACACTCAGCACAGCTGGTGGAGGACTGGCCGGTTACTTGATGCGTCTGCGCCAAGAAAAAGCCAACAAAGAAAAGCGACTGACGCAGCAATGGGTTCGCGCCGATGAGGCGGAGATGGAAGATACTCTGGAAGTTATTGCG
>JBMYWE010000456.1:0-2579 GCA_049607125.1 Granulosicoccaceae bacterium
AGATTTTACCGTCGTCTTGAATACCAAAGATGGTGAGGATCAGCGGTGCCCAGGCGAGTGGTGGCACAGGACGGTAGAGTTCGATGAGCGGGTCAAAGTAGCCCTTGGCGAAGCGCGAGAGGCCCATGAACAGGCCGAGCGGTACACCGAGCGCAATACCGAAGAACAAGCCCGCCAAAACGCGCAGCAGAGAGTCCCACACGTGGCCCATGGGCACGGGGATACTGAACGAGTTGTAGTCTCCGGTAACGAAGGCGAGGGTTTTGCTCTTCAGGTTGGGGGTCAGGTCACCGTTGGCGTCCGGCACAGGGTAGCCACCGGGAACCAAGTCGGCGATCCAATCGGGGAAGAGCATCTCGGTGACTTCGCCGATCTGGCGCCATTCGTACCACAGCAGTGGGAAGCCTTTGTAGCCTTCGCTGGGTTTGGCCAGCTGCCACAGGGTGGCGAGAGTGTCGGAGGGCTTGGGCAACCAGCGACCGGAACCCTGTTCTGAGCAGTTGGTGCTGCCCGCCAAGATACTGCCGCCCGGCATTAGCCAGTTGTCGACGTGATGGTACACACCGAGTTGCGCTTGCGTAGAGGCGTCTATCTGGCGAATGCCTTGGTCGATGCTAGCCATGGTATCAGCAGGGAAGACGGCCCCGTCGTCGACCCGCTTGAGCAGCTTTTTCATGTTGCTGACGACGCGTTTGAAGTCGCCGTCACTTTGCTTTTCGAGAGCCTTGATGCGGGTGTCTAGGTCTTTGACACTGGCCAGAAATTCAGGCGTGGTGTTGCGGATGCGTGAAAAGTCTTTGGCGATAGCTTTGAGCTCTTCAGCGGCGGCGTCGAGCTTATAGCCCGCTGCAGAAGCGGGTGTTACGGGTACTTCGTCTTTGCTTCTGCCCCAGCCGGGTAGATTGTCTGCGGCAGCTTGTTGCTCAGCACTGGGCGCGCCGGGGTAGTTGGGGTCGGCGAGCTTGGCGTTCAACGCATCGAGGCGCACGGCCACGCTGTCGATGTCTGCGCTGGTCTGCGCGCTCACACTGGCAGGGTTGGCGAGCCCGAGCATCAGCGTTTTGATTTCTTCGATTATCGCTTCGGCCTGGCTCTTTTGCTCGGCGCCGATATCAGATTTGACCAGTGATGCTGCGAGACTGTCGAGCTGGCGGCGATCGCGGATAAGCAGGTTGGTGCTGCGGTCCAGGCGTTCGTCGATAGCAAAGCGCGAACGAATAGGGTTGCCTGCCGAGGTCACTTTGGCTGCCTGGCAGATTTCATTGGCGGCCGAGGGCACAAAGGCACGGGCGGCGTCCCAAGAGAATACAAACCAGATCAACAACACAGAACTGACACCGCAAATAACCCAGTACCAGCCCCCTTCGGCGCGGGATGGGTTGCCAAATACAGCGTCGGTGCGCTCGGTGGCCGCTATGTGACGGCCTTTGCTGATCGACCAGATCAGCAGGCCTATCAGGGTGATGACGGAGAGTGCGACAAGGATGTTGCTCATGATGTTTCACTCCCTGCTTGGCCCATGATTTCTTCTTCCATATCCCAGATCATTGAGAGAATCTCTTCGCGAGTCTTGCCAAATGCCGGGTCATTTTTGATGTCGCGAAGGTCTTCTTTTAAACCGCGTTCAGCGAAGGGCAGCTCATAGGATTTATGCAAGCGGCCGGGTCGCGGAGCCATGACGAACAAGCGCTCCCCAAGCAATAAAGCTTCCTCGACTGAGTGGGTGATGATCATGATGGTCTTGCCGGTCTCTTTCCAGATTTTTAGCACCAGGGACTGCATCTTTTCGCGCGTGAGTGCATCCAGTGCACCCAGCGGCTCATCCATCAGAATGACGTCTGGGTCGTTGATCAGGCAGCGAGCGAGCGCAATACGCTGTTGCATACCACCCGAAAGTTGGTAAGTGGGGACATCGCCAAAGCCTTGGAGGCCGACGATGTCGAGCCACTTTTCTACTTGCTCGGCAGTCTCTTTGGGTTTGGCGCCGCGCATGCGCAGGCCGAAATCCACGTTTTGGGCAACCGTCAGCCACTCGAACAGTGCGCCTTGTTGGAACACCATGCCACGGTCTACTCCGGGGCCTCTGATTTCCTTGCCGCCGAGCTTGAAAGCACCTTCGGAGGGCAGCAAGAAACCAGCGACAATATTGAGTAGGGTGGTTTTGCCACAGCCAGAGGGGCCCAGCACGGAGAGCAGCTCACCTTGCTTCAGCGTGAAGTTCAGATTAGACAAGGCGTGTACGGTCTGGCCGGTCGGGGTGGTGAAGCGCATGCTCACGTTGTCCGCCACTAAATCGCTCATACGAGTGCTACCTGGATAGGGTTTATGATCGCGGCGGGGTGTGCCGCGCTAGTGTTTTCTTTCAAGCCACTGGGTGTTGCCTCGCTACTGGGCCGCGCGTTTTGTATGGCGCATGGCTCGGCCTTGCAAGAAGTTGCGACAACACTTAATCAATGGCCTGAGTGACTTGGACCTAAGTTTTAACACGGCTGATCGGCAGGTGCCACAGCTGAATGTGAGTGGCTCGTGCGCTTCTCGGTGCAGCAAACTGCATTCGCAACTGATGTTGGGTGGCTGAG
>JBMYWE010000457.1:0-2578 GCA_049607125.1 Granulosicoccaceae bacterium
GCGCTCGTAAAAGCCCCCCTTGTCCCAAAAACCATCTTCGCTACAACCAATACAACCATGTCCCGCTTGTATCGGGAAACTCAACCCCCCGTTCCATCGCACAGTCGAGCAAGCGTTGTAAGTGGTGGGCCCTTTGCAGCCCATTTTGTATAGGCAATAGCCCTTGCGCGCCGCGTCGTCGTCCCAGTGCTCGACAAACTGCCCGGCGTCGAAATGAGGCCGTCGGTAGCATTTGTCATGAATGCGCTGGCTGTAGAACATTTTGGGCCGCCCTTGGCGATCAAGCTCAGGAAAACGCTCGAAGGTCAGGATGTAAGTAATAACTGCCGTCATTACTTCGGCGATAGGCGGACAACCCGGTACTTTGATCACAGGCTTATCCGTGATCACCTTGTGCACAGGTGTTGCCCGAGTTGGATTGGGGTGAGCAGCTTGCACACAGCCCCAGCTAGCACAAGAGCCCCAGGAAATAACAGCCTTGGCATGTTCGGCGGCGTGGGTGAGCTGATCGGTAAATGGCTTACCGCCGATGATGCAGTACATGCCGTCTTCGTTTAGCGGAGGGTTACCCTCCACCGCAACGATGTAGTTGCCTTTGTACTTCTCGATGGTCTCTTCGATAATGGCTTCGGCCTGATGCCCCGCCGCCGCCATGATGGTGTCGTCGTAGTCCAGCGAAATCATCGACAAAATCACATCTTTGGCCAGCGGGTGCGCCGCACGGATAAAACTCTCCGAGCAACAAGTGCACTCCAGTCCGTGCAACCACAGCACCGGAATGCGCGGCTTGGTCTCCATGGCGTGCGCAATTTTGCCAGCGAAGGTTGGTGCCAAGCCCATAGCTGCGGCTGTGAGGCTGCAAAACTTCAAAAAGCTTCGTCGCGAAATACCCTGCTTGCGCAGAACGTCGTAGTAAGTCTCCACCATGGGCGACCCCTCCAGATTGATTGTGACTCTCAATAACCCGCCAGTCTGTTGCCCCGTAAAGGCCGCTGGCTTAAGTTCGCGTAGCAGTAGCCGATTGCAACAAAGATGCCAACTTATTTTTCTTTATATATCAGCATCTTAAGCAAATACTCTGGATATAATTTACTTATCTCTGTCCACTCTGAGAGAACAACTGAAAACAAGGTTTCCACCTTTACCCAAGCCTACAAACACCCATTGCACTAGCAAATCGTTCAGAAAACCGACTGAAGAAGATGAAACAATACATTCCATTATTTATTTGAATTGAAAAGTTTACTTCCAGTTTTATTCTCTTTGCGCTAGTCTCATCGGCAAGATAGTGCTTCAGACGTATTTTGCTTCTCAGCACTGACCATTAAAGGCAGCTTTCCATGGGTGCAAAAAAAACCCTGATTCTTGGCATAGGCAACATTCTCTGGGCGGACGAAGGTTTCGGGGTTCGCGCTGTAGAACAACTGCACGCCCATTATGAGTTTGACGAGCACGTGCGCCTGCTAGACGGTGGCACACAGGGAATCTACTTGGTGCAAGAGATTCGTGAGGCCGAGCTGTTAGTGGTTTTCGACGCGGTTGACTACGGCCTGCCCGGTGGCACCTTAAAGCTGGTACGCGACAACGAAGTGCCCAAATTCCTCGGCGCCAAAAAAGTCAGCCTGCATCAGACCGGATTTCAAGAAGTACTGGCAATGGCAGAGATGATGGGCGATTACCCCACCGAGCTGCTGCTGGTCGGTGTGCAGCCAATAGAAATTGACGATTACGGTGGCAGTTTGCGCGAGCCAGTGCGCGCCCAAGTACAACCCGCCATTGAAGCAGCCTTGGCATACTTATCCGCGCACGGCATACAAAGCAGGCCAAGAACATCCCCCTTGGCAGCACACGAGCATCTGGGCCCCTTGGAGCTAGCGCTAGACCCCTACGAAACACAGCGCCCCAGCCAAGAGCACGCCCTGCGAACCGGCGACGCCCGCGTGCTCAGCCACCCGGCGGTGGAGTTTGACCCCAAACCCAGTCCACTCGATGGCCAGACTACGTCAATAGACCTTCACCATCAGCGAGAGACCAGCTGATGTGCATCGGCGTGCCAATGCAGGTGCTCGACGGCGGTGCGCTGCACGCGCGCTGCCGACGAGGCGAGCAGCAGGAGATGGTCGACATGCTACTGGTTGGCCCGCAGCCCGAGGGCGCTTGGGTGCAGGTGTTTCTCGGCAGCGCCCGCGAATGCCTCAGCGCCGAACAAGCAGAAAAGATTGAACAAGCCCTGCGCTCTCTGCAGCTCGCTATGCAGGGCGACAACGCCGAAGTCGAACACTTGTTTGCCGACCTCATAGACCGCGAACCCGAGCTGCCCGCTCACCTGAGAGAGACACCGACAACATGAGCCACCCACTGATCGAGCGACTGCACCACGAATTTCACTATCCAGTACTCCGTGCAGAAGAGCTGGAGCCCTGGCTGCAGGGCAACGAGCACAGCGCGCTGTTTATGCCTGGTGAGGTTGAGCCGATGACGTCCACAAGGTGCTCGTGCAAACGAGACGCGCTGGCTACGACTGCATCCTCTGCGGCACCACCCAATTCCAAAAGCTGGAAGACATCATCGACGGTCG
>JBMYWE010000458.1:0-2577 GCA_049607125.1 Granulosicoccaceae bacterium
ACCCGCTTTGATATCCGCACGAGTTACTGCTTCGACAAGACGTACCAATGCTGCATCGGGCGAACACAGCTGCTCATCAGTTTGTAGTGGCAGTGGTCGGCGTCGACGGCGCCTGACCACCAGTGCGGCGAGAGCGACAATAGAGGCCATCACTAAAAGTGTGCGCCAGTCACTGAACCACGCCTTTAAGCGAAACGGGACTTCTTTCGGTTGCTCCGTGGGGGCTGCTTCTTCAGTGCCAGAATCTGTAGATTCGCGAGCATCAGCATCGCTTTCTCGCGTGGGCGCAGGCTCTTGAATCAGATCTCCTTCAATTTGCAAACTAGGCACTTCAATTTCTAACAGTTTTTGTTCACCGGTGCTGAGGTCCCACCAGGGCACCTCGAAAGCCGCAATCTCTAGAGCGCCAGGCCGCGTGGGCACAATTGTCCAACTCATCACCCGTTGCGCGACTACCCCCGTTGAGCTCGCCTTTTTAGCGGCACGACTGCCGTTGGAATACAACCTCGCTCCACTGACAAGCGGATCGGAGAGTTCGGGCAATTGAGCGGGCATCACTCCCTCAGCAGAGAGTTGAAGTTCAAGCGTCAGCGGCTCACCCACATTGGCGCTCTCGGGTTGCCACTTGGCTTCGCCCAACACATTTGTCGAAGCCAACCACCAAGCCGCCTTATATTCGGCAATCGCCGGCCTGACTTCCAGTGTTAGTGAAGGTGCTCGCACCCGAATATTGCGAGTATTGGGAGCAAAAAAACGATTTGAGCGCTGCCCAACCTGAACACGTGCATTGAGATTAATTGATGGCAGCACTATCTCTCCGCTGCGCTGTGGAAACAGCGCGTAGCGTCGTTCTAATACCGAGTACTCTCGACCGTCCACCTGCTCGTGATAACTGCGATCCAAACCGAGCCGCTCAATCAACACGTCTGGGTGATCAGGTTCAGTGACGTTGCCATCGGCTATGGGCTGCTGCTGGTACAGCTTCATGGTGTAGACCACCTGTTGCTGCACAAAAGGTTGAGACTCCGAGACGGATACCTTCAAGAAAAAAGGGCGATCTTCTGGTCCTTGCTCTCTCTCTGCGAGGCTTTTGACCTGAACCTTAATCTCTTGGCTTTGCGTACCTGAAAACTCAAAGGCTGGCACCCTCAGCTCGCCAGTGCGTCGCGGAGCAAGAACAAACTCCCACGTGTAACTGTCGCTGCGATGGCCATTTACAATCTGGGTTTGCGAACCTTGCGAGCGCTGCAGGATTTCAAAGTCATCCAATACGGGATCAAAGTTGTCCGCGGAGCCATCGCGCAACTGCACGCTCATCACCAGACTCTCGTCTTCATAGAGTTGCAGGCGGTCGAGTTGCACCTGGAGTTCGGCTGCTACCGCGAGCAACGGCAGATACAGAGCGAATATAACTATCAGCCTCCTCACCAAGCCAGCTCCTTGTCTCGACTGCCGCCGTAGTTACGCTGATGTTCGCGGATAATTCGTGCCTTTAGCAGCCCCGCAGGATCGTCTGGTACTCGTTGTAGCAACTGGTCCATTGCTTGTTGCTGCTCATCGTGAGGCTCTGCTTGTGCTGGCTGAGGCTGTTGATTCTGCTCACTTGGATCCTCTCCAGATGGACTAGGGTTGCTATCCTCGCTCTCCTGATCTGGAGGAATATCATTGCCATTCGTGTCAGATTCACCCTGTTCTTGCTCGTTGTTATCACCATCACCTGCACCTGCACCGCCAGACGAATCTGGCGAGTTGTTCGGCTGGTCTTCCGACGGGGGACTTTCCTGCTCGTTTTGTCCTTCTCCCTGTCCTTGGTCTTGCTGTTGTTGCTGGAGCTCAGCGAGTTTTTGTGCGATTTTGCGGTTGTGAACAGCATCTTGGTACTGCCCACTGTCTGATAGGATTTGGTCAAATGCTTCAATAGCTGCCTGATAGTCACCCGCGCGAGTCAACGCTGTGCCACGATTGTAATGTTCATCCATCTGCTCATAGCTCAGTGCAGATTCGGCGTAGTCGCCAGCGCGGTACTGCACACGCGCATTTTGCTCTACTGTCTGGGCTATTTGCGCTGCGGCCTCAAAAGATTCGTCTTGAATCAGTTGATCTACCTGTTGATCGGTCCGAGTCCACAAGTCATCCCAACCAAAAGCCCAAACATCGGAGAAAGACATTGGAAGAAAGGCGCACAACGCCATGCTTGTCTTTTTCCATCCCATCAGAACCACCTCGCACTAAAGGCCCATAAACCCCAAGGCATCAGCAACCATAACAACCAGGGGCCGCGATCTACCCAGCGCTCCGTCTGCCGGTCACTGTCTTCGATGGACTCTGCGCTCAGATCTGACCCCAGAAGCTTCAGCGACTTGATATCAGATTCATCAGCGGTTAGCACGCTATAGCCACCGTTTCCGATACTTGCCAACTCCTGAAGCGCCGACTCCTGTAAGCCAACGATCACTGGCCGCCCGTTGTTGCCGAGAATGGCATGGCCATTTCGATCGGGCACAGGTGCCCCTTCTTGGGTACCCACTGCGAGCACTGAGACTGAGATCCCTGCCTGAACCGATCGCTCGGCCGCAG
>JBMYWE010000459.1:0-2577 GCA_049607125.1 Granulosicoccaceae bacterium
CATTGTCAAAAGTGTTTTTAATACCAACTTTACTAGAATCTAATAATTGATTTACAGAACTTAATGTATTACCAACATCGGCAAGCAAAGCGCCCGTGACTAGGCCCACATAGCCGGAGCCGAACACAGTTATGTTCATTTAATCCTTCCAGAGAGTTGAGGCGGAGACTTCGGCTATGACCGCGGCAGCTGTGAGCCTTCTAATAACTAGTGGCTGAAAGCTAAAGCGGTTGTCTGAAGCGCAAGCGCTCAAATGTTGTCGCAAATAAAGTGCGTTATTCTACCGCGAAGGGCGCGCAAAAGGGCGGGCAGTTTGTCTTGCTTTGCCAATTTGTGAAAAACGAGGGGGCGGCTCTATGATGTATTCAAAGAGCCCGAGCTACAGCCTGTCATGACAGGATCTTGCCTGTCTAATGCGCTGAAATATCTGGTTTTTTTTCGTCTATCAGGCTGCTTGGCCGAAGCGCCAGTGAGCATCTTCGCCCATGCTGATGCTGTGGTAGTGACCGGGGATAAATCGTCCGTTGCGATCGAGTGCAAAGCAGTGGATGTCCTCCCAGCCAAAACTCTCGGGTGATTCGCCACATAAGTCCCAATTCATCACGTGGGCATAAATGGTCTTGATCAGGCCACCGTGCACCACAGCACCTAGATCACCATCAACGCCTTGCAGGCTGCGATTGAGTAGCCAAGTTTCAATGCGATTGAAGGCCTCTAGGCGTGTTTCGCCGCCGGGCGGGCGGCAAGTCCAGCCTCGACTTCGGCGCTGTTGTAGCAAGGCGGGATCGTAGACAAACTGCCCTTCCCAAGCGCCATAGCCAATCTCAGTGAGTGAGGCCTCCGATTGTGCGTTTAAACCCATCAAGCGCGCCGTCTCGCGCGCCCGGCGCAAGGGGCTGGAGTGCCACTGCACTTGCGCGCAATCGGCGGGTAGCTGGCGTGCCAGCACGACTTGACGGCCGTAGTCGCTCAAAGGAACGTCGGTACGCCCTTGGATACGATTGGCGCTGTTCCACTCGGTCGGACCGTGGCGCATGAGATAGAGGTTGTGCGCGGCTTTGCTCATAAAAATCCTGTCTACAGCTGTGTCTAGGCCTCAATAATTGAGCACTTTAAAAACGACGCGACGATTCCCCTGGCGGCCTGTGGGGGTATCGTTGCGGTAGATTGGCTGGCTCTCGCCAGCTCCGACCGCACGCAAACGATCTGGACTAATGCCGTGCTCTATCAGATATTCGGCAACAGACCGCGCTCGCTTGATAGACAATTCGAGATTATAGGTGGCGCTGCCCTGATTATCGGTGTGTGCTGTGATCTGAATGCGCAGCTTGGGGTAGCGCTGCATGTCTTGAATCACCGCGTCCAATCGGGCAGTGGCTGGCAGCGTGAGTCGGGCAGAATTTAGCTCGAATTGCACCCCCTCCAATACCCCACCAAAGACACAACCGGATTCGTCCACCCGCCTGTTTATGGGGGTGGCCGGGCAGAGGTCTCGACTGTCATCCACGCCGTCGTTGTCTACATCGCTGGGCGGCAGTGGCTGAGGCTCCGGCTCGGGTTTAGGTGGTGGTGGTGCAACCGCCACGACTGGCTGCAAGATAGGTGCAGGCGCTTGATTGCGAAACGGCCATGCGGGCACCGCAGAGAATCGTCTTACTAGCCCAAGGCTGAGCAGATGAGCGTCGGTGTCGTAGGCATTGAATTCTAGGCGCAAGCGGGTTTTTTCCGTCAGACCTAGACTTGCGCCCGCGCCCAAGCTGATATGCCAATCATGCTCGCGTTCGTAGTTGATGCCCTGGTTGCTATTGCGCAAAAAGCCAACCCCCGCCTTGACGTAAGCCAAGAGTCCTCTTCTGTACTCCAAGCCGTCGAGACCTTCGCTAGCGAATAGGTGATACAGCATCTCGGCACCGTACGTTTGGTAACCGAGGGTTGCGTCTGTCGCAAAGGTGGCTTCGCCTAGATCGGCAGCGTGGAACTCGACACTGCTGCGTTCACTCAAGTCGTATCCGAACAGCAGTTTAAAGCCAGCGTCTTCGTCTTCTGCTAGCGCAATGTTGGCTTCAGGAGCCAGAGTGGATAGCCCGAGTGCCAGACCCAGATACGCCTTGGGGAAAAACTGCTCAGCCTGCGCGGCGAGCGGTATCGCCGCTGATCCGACAGCAAGGCTGAGGAGGAAGGTGAGAGTGACTGTCTGCTTCATGGCTTCTTGCACCTATTCCCGCGAGGCCCGTTTTCTCAAATATCCCCATGACAGCAGTAGTATTAACCACAGACTGGGATCGAAAGGTGAGCCGGGGTTGAAGCTACAGCCACCGTAGCCATCGACACCTGCAATGGCTTGGTCCGTGTCGTCACCGCCATCGCCAGTCAGGCCACTTCCGCCAGTGGGCTTTTGAACGTAGTCGGCTTGTAGATAATCGTCGATGCCGTTGCTGTCGTGATCGACAGGGCTCAGTTGCAGCACGTCGTCCAGCCAGCCATTGTTGTCGCTGTCGGGATCATGGTGATCATATCCTACGGGTGGGCAGGTGTGCTGACCGCCCCGCGCGCCGCGATGAGCCTTGCCGCCGCTGT
>JBMYWE010000460.1:0-2574 GCA_049607125.1 Granulosicoccaceae bacterium
CCGATCTGCAAGTTCTGAAGTTCGACAACGCAAACAAACTAACGACGTAGTTGTTATTAGCGCTTATCTTAAAACTAAGTTGCGGTACGTACAGTTGACGATTGACCCAAATCACTTGAAGTTAATATGTGCAACTGCTCCAATAGAGGATCAACAAGCCGGAATCACCGTACATGCAATTCTACAACATGCCGCTCTATCGACCTCCTTCTGAGGGGCGCAATATTATCCTGCAAGCAACTCTTGGATGCAGTCATAACCGCTGCACTTTTTGCTCTATGTACGTGACCAAGGAATATGCTGCTCGGCCTCTGGCTGATGTGTTCGCCGATATCGTTCAGTTAGCGCAGGCCTACCCCGACGGGGATCGCATTTTTCTGGCCGACGGCGACGCACTGGTGCGCGAGACGGAAGATTTATTGCAGATTTTGACGGAGCTTAAACTTCGCTTTCCTCGCTTGTCGCGAGTGTCGAGTTACGCGATGCCTTCAAACTTGATTCGCAAATCGGCCGAGGAGCTGCAACAGCTCCGCGAGGCAGGCCTGAGCTTATTGTATTTTGGCATGGAGTCTGGCCACGATCCGTTGCTGAAGATTATTCGCAAGGGCGCCACTGCAAAGATGATGAGCGAGGCACTGCACAAGGCGGCCGCAGCCAAAATAAAAGTATCGGCAACGGTGATTCTTGGGCTCGGCGGTGTTGCACACTGGGAGGCACATATCCGCGACACCGCTGCGCTGATCAACGAGGCACCAGTGACCTACCTCTCCACGCTACAGTTGGGTTTGGATCCGTCTATCAAAGAACGGTTTTTGGCTCGTTTTGACGAAGGCTTCGAACCACAGGATGACTTGGGTATGTTGCAAGAGCAACAAACTTTGCTCGCGGCTTGCGCGCCCGCTTCACCGGTTATTTTTCGCTCTAACCACGCCTCTAATGCTCTGCCGTTGGCTGGCAATTTACCTCGAGACAAAGAACGACTAATACAAGAGCTGGTGGCAGCGCAACAAGGGGAGGTGCCATTGATCCCCACGTGGGCCCGCGGATATTAGTGGGAAGCGACTAGCTTGAGGCACTCTATTGACACTCTCTACTTTCGCAATTGAACCGCAATATCGCCGCACAATCGCCGCACCGACTTTGCCAGCGCATTCACCAGCGCCGGGTAGCCATCGGCCTTAAGCGCTTCTCGGTAGTGAAAACGGTATTGCTTTTGTGCCCGCGGGTTTGACTTTGGAGAGAAGCTCCACTCGCCGGAAAAGCTCGACCCACCCTTGCCGTCACTTTGAAAGGCATCCACTTCAAGACTCACAATACCTGCCACCTTGAGCTCGCTTCCCTGCAGACATCGGCCCAAACTACGTTGCAGTGCGAGCTCAGGCAATTCAGACCAGTGGTGGAAGTTGGCGGTGATTACCTGTGCATCTGCGGTCGACGTGACTATGCCCGTTTGCGCTAAGACATCCGTGGTGCCGACTCGATTGACGACAAGGCGTTTTGGGGGAAGCACTACACTGCCGTTGGCGCGGAACAGCGCAACATCGGGTAGTTGATAATAACTAACACGAGGTGCAGGCCCTTTACCCGCACACGCCACCTGTAACAGTGCCAGTCCGATAATTATGAAGCGTGTCTTCATCGCTCTTTCCTCGGAATGGGGTCAGACTCTGGTGTCGAGGAGAAGATCAATTCACTTGGGCGGTTTTTGAGCGTGCGGGCTAGCTGATCCACATTTTGCAAGGTGCCACGCACACGCGTCAGGGTTTGCTGCATGTCTTGATACAGCGGCGAATCTTCCGATACTCCAGCCAATACGCGGTCAGTGCGCCAAAGCAATCGCTGCAGTGTTTCCAAAGAGCCGTTGAGCTGTTGGACTGAGTCTTCTAGTGGTAGTTTTTGCAGTTTATCAAAAACTGCTACCGCGCTTTCGGAGAGCCTCGCTACTCCGCTAGTCGCTGAAGGCATCACTTGGTATTCACCCAATGTAAATACCTCTGATTCGCCACTCTCCCCGAGCGGTTCCAGCGAAACATAGTGGTCGCCCGTGATGAGATTTCCCTGCCTTATAGTTGCCCGCATGCCAGCGACGACTGCTTCGGCCAAACCCACACGCGCCAGATCGAGTTGCTCTTGCGTATCAAAACCCATCAATCGCGCTGGCTCAATGCGAATCAAGATAGGGACGGGAAACGCCACATCCGATATGGAGTTTAATTGCTCCTCGCTGAGCAAGCCAAACGAAACCCTCTCGACATTACCCACTCTTGTACCGCGAAAGTCAACCGGTGCACCAACTTCTAGCCCCCGCACCGTGCCCGGGTAGAGCATCAAATAATACAAGGCGTGTTGGTAGGGGTTGATCTCGATACTTCGCTTGTCGGGAAAGAGGTCAAAGCGGTGGTTGTCCGCCACCGGATGCCCAGGATAGACCCCCTCGGGCAAACCAAAGGATACCCCGCCGAACAACATCGTTTCGATGGAGCCCGCGCGTATTTTTATCCCACCAGCCCCCGTTTCTATGCCCACCCCGCCAGTTCGCCAAAAACGCGTCGCCTCCGTTACCAGTTCGTGGTA
>JBMYWE010000461.1:0-2557 GCA_049607125.1 Granulosicoccaceae bacterium
ATCCGCAGACCCAATTTTTTACTTGTGCGGCCTACTGCCGTGCGGGTTTGACCATACAAATGAGGTTGTAAACCGTGGAACTCTCGGGTGGCGAAATACTATTCGCGGCGTTAAAGGAAGAGGGGGTCGAGTATGTATTCGGCTACCCAGGTGGTGCAGTGCTGCACATCTACGACGCCATGTTCAAGCAACAAGATATCAAGCATATCTTGGTGCGCCACGAGCAGGGCGCCTCGCACGCGGCCGATGGCTATGCGCGCTCCACCGGCAAGCCGGGCGTGTGCTTGGTGACCTCGGGTCCAGGTGCCACCAATGTGGTAACGGGCTTGGCCACTGCCTACATGGATTCAATTCCGCTGGTGGTGATTACCGGTCAGGTCAACCAACACATGATTGGCACCGACGCGTTCCAAGAGTGCGATATTATTGGTATCTCACGTCCCTGTGTGAAGCACAACTTTCTGGTGTCATCGCTCGATGAGTTGGCCGAGACCATCAAAAAGGCCTTCCACATTGCCACCACTGGTCGACCAGGGCCGGTGTTGATCGATATCCCTAAAAACATCACTGCGCCGGATGTTCGCATTCCCTTTGACTATCCCAAAGACGTGGCGATTAGATCTTACAACCCTGTCACTGGTGGCCACTTGGGGCAAGTGCGAAAAGCTGTCGATCAGCTCGTCAACGCCAAAAAGCCGATCATCTATTTCGGTGGCGGCGTAGTGCAGGGCGAGGCCAGCGAGCAGCTGACTCGTCTGGGCAAGGAGCTGGGCTACCCAGTGACGGGTACGCTGATGGGCTTGGGGGCCTACCCTTCCACCGATGAGCAGTTTGTCGGCATGCTCGGGATGCACGGCACCTACGAAGCCAATATGGCGATGCACGAGTGCGATGTGTTGCTAGCGGTGGGGGCGCGTTTTGATGACCGTGTCACGGGTGAGCTCAAAACATTCTGCCCGCATGCGCGTGTGATTCACATCGACATAGACCCAGCAAGCATTGCCAAGAATGTGGCGGTTGATGTCCCGATTGTAGGCGATGTCAAAGCGGTGCTGAACGAGATGGTCAGTTGTCTGGCCGAGACCAACGAGCGCGCCGACCCGGAAGACTTAGATGCCTGGTGGCGTCAGATAAACGTCTGGCGTGATATTGATTCCTACGCCTATGATCGCAATAGCGACTCGATTAAACCGCAAGCTGTGATCGAAACCTTGTACCAAGTGACTAACGGTGAGGCCTTTGTCGCTTCCGATGTTGGCCAGCACCAGATGTTTGCGGCGCAATTCTACAAGTTTGACAAGCCGCGTCGCTGGGTCAATTCGGGTGGTTTAGGCACGATGGGCTTTGGCTTGCCTGCTGCCATGGGCATCAAGCTCGCCTACCCGGACAGCGATGTGGCGGTGGTTACCGGTGAGGGTAGTATTCAGATGTGCATTCAGGAGCTTGCAACCTGCAAACAATATGGCTTGCCGATTAATATTTTTAACCTCAACAACGGCTACCTCGGGATGGTGCGCCAGTGGCAGGAGTTCAACTACGAGAGCCGCTACTCCAGTTCGTATGTGGACGCCTTGCCCGACTTTGTCAAATTGGCTGAAGCCTACGGGCACGTGGGAATTCAAGTAGATAAAAAGGCAGACCTCGAGGGTGCTGTACGCGAGGCCATTGCCCAAAAGGACCGCTTAGTCTTCTTGGACATCCTCACCGACACCGAGGAAAACGTCTACCCGATGATCGAGGCCGGGAGAGGCCACCACGAAATGCGACTCAACCCCAAGCGCAGCGAGTTTAGTTAAGATGCGGCACACCATATCCATATTGATCGAAAACGAATCGGGTGCTTTGTCTCGAGTGGCAGGTTTGTACTCTGCTCGCGGTTACAACATCGAGTCTCTGTCGGTTGCGCCCACCGATGACCCGTCCTTGTCGCGCATGACAATAGTCACCAGTGGTCCAGATCATGTGATCGAGCAGATCACCAAACAGACCAACAAATTGATAGAAGTGGTCAAGCTGGTCGATTTGACCGAGACCGCGCATGTCACCCGCGAATTGATGCTGGTGAAGTTGCGCGCGGTCGGTGCTGCCAGGGAAGAAGTCAAGCGCTTGACCGATATCTTCAGGGGCAAAGTGGTGGACGTCACCGAGAGCACCTACGTGGTTGAAATCACCGGTGAGTGCAGCAAACTCGACGCCTTTGTCAGCGCCGTTGGACCGGGGCAGATCCTAGAGGTCGTTCGCTCTGGTGCCACGGGCATGGCGCGCGGTGAGAAATCGCTGAAGATCTAGAGCCGCATCTTTTAGGTGATATCTGCGATGAGTAAAAACACAGGTTATTTGATGTTCGTATAGCTCACTCGCAACCGATACGCTTCGCTTATGCGCGTCTACATCGCGTCTTAGGCGAGGCCGCATCGACGCTTGTATATCATCGAATATAGCTTTTGCGGTTCGCAGAGCACCGCCCGCTAGAAAGTGTAGGCTGCGGTCGGCCAGTCTTTGCCCAAATGACGTCAATTCCTTGGCAACAGCCCGCTCAATCGGCCGCTGACAGCAC
>JBMYWE010000462.1:0-2550 GCA_049607125.1 Granulosicoccaceae bacterium
GGCACCCACTATTCTTCGCTTGGGGTGGGCCGCTGGC
Source organism: Granulosicoccaceae bacterium (assembly GCA_049607125.1). Lineage (GTDB taxonomy): Bacteria > Pseudomonadota > Gammaproteobacteria > CALCKW01 > CALCKW01 > CALCKW01. The sequence goes on from JBMYWE010000462.1 coordinate 38, forward strand.
AAGGTGCTGGCCTCGCAGGGTAACCGAGATGTCTTGATTGGCAAGGACACGCGAATTTCTGGGTACTTGTTTGAGTCGGCGCTAGAGGCGGGTTTGTCTTCTGCCGGGTTAAACGCCCGCATGCTTGGCCCGATGCCAACGCCGGCTGTCGCCTATTTGACGCGTACCTTCCGTGCAGCAGCCGGAATAGTCATCAGTGCTTCGCACAATCCGCATTACGACAACGGCGTAAAGTTTTTTGGCTCTGATGGCTACAAGCTGGACGACGAAACTGAGAATGCCATCGAAGATATGCTGGGTCAGCCTGTGAGTACGGTGGAGTCGGAAGACCTCGGTCGAGCAGAGCGAATTGAAGATGCGGGTGGGCGTTATATCGAGTACTGCAAAAGTACCTTTCCCAGCGGAATGCGCTTGGATGGCCTGAAGCTAGTTGTCGACGCAGCCAACGGAGCGGGTTATGACATCGCACGTCGCGTGTTTGAAGAGCTTGGGGCGACGGTTATCTCGCAGGGCGCCTCGCCGAACGGTTTGAACATCAACGACAATTGCGGTGCGACAGCGCCTGATAGTTTGCGTGCGCATGTGCTGCTTGAGCGCGCGGACATGGGCATTGCCTTGGATGGTGACGGTGATCGTCTGATCATGGTCGATGAGCGCGGTGATATTGTCGATGGCGACGAGATATTGTTCGTGTTGGCCAAGGCAGCACACGCTCGTGGTCATCTCAACGGTGGAGGGGTGGTTGGTACGCTGATGAGCAACCTCGGTCTTGAGCACGCTTTCCGCGATATGGAAGTGCCGTTCAAGCGCGCCAAAGTGGGCGACCGCCACGTGCTCGAAATGATGCGAGCTAACGGTTGGCGCATCGGTGGTGAATCCAGTGGTCATTTGATCACCTTGGATCACTCGACCACGGGCGATGGCATTATCGCCGCGCTGCAAGTCTTGGCCTACGTGGTCGAAACGGGTGAGCGCTTAACTGATCTGAAAAACGGCATGATGCGTTACCCGCAAACCTTGGTGAATGTGCCCATGGGTGAGCGCATAGATTTGGATGAGTCCGCGCCAGTGCAAGAAGCTTTGCGATCGGCAGAGAGTGATCTCGGGGATACTGGTCGGGTACTGTTACGCCCATCTGGTACAGAGCCTGTGGTCCGCGTGATGGTAGAGGGGCGGGTGGCCAATCAAGTGGAAACTATCTGTCACCAAGTGGCGGACGCCGTTCGCTCGGCTGTTGCCTAAATTTACTACTGTCTGCGAAAACCCGGTATGCCTTGGCACCGGGTTTTTTTGCGCCCAAAAATTATTCTGTTCCAAGTCTTGTGTCGTATAAAATTGCCATATACACTTGCGTGCTTGATTGGATAGTTTTCAGGGCGCATGCGCACACCACTTGTCATTGGAAATTGGAAGCAGAACGGTAGTATCGCGAGCGCCAAGTCGCTTGCTGAAGCTGTTGTCTCTTCCTGCGTGGACAAGTCGGTGCATGTGGGTGTTTGTCCTGCTGCGTTGCACTTGGCGGTAGTGGCTCCTCTTTTGGGTGATGCCATCGCACTGGGTGCCCAAGACGTCAGCGAATACGCAGGTGGCGCTTACACGGGACAGATCACGGGTGAGATGCTCGCTGAGATGGGCTGTCGGTATGCCTTGGTAGGGCATTCTGAGCGTCGCTCCCTATGTGGCGAGAGTAGCGCCGATGTGGGTGCCAAGGCCAAGGCCGCACTCACTGCGGGTGTGGTGCCTGTTGTTTGTGTCGGTGAGACACTCGAAGATCGACAGAACGAGCGCACAGAGGCTGTGATTGCAGCGCAATTGCAAGGCTTGTTTACGGCGCTTGCTGCTGGCGATTTGCTCAAATGTGTCATCGCTTACGAGCCTGTTTGGGCAATTGGTACAGGCATGAGTGCGACGGCAGAGCAGGCGGGTGAGGTTCATTCCTCTATTCGCGCGCAGCTGGAGTCATTTGAGGTCGGTGCTGGTGCCGTTGTACAAATTCTATACGGCGGCAGTGTCAAGCCTGGCAATGCCGCTGAAATTTTTGCCCAACCTGATGTGGATGGTGGTCTGATTGGCGGCGCGGCCTTGAACGCGGCCGATTTCAGCGCGATTGTCGCGGCGGCTTCGGGCACTGGAGAGTAATTTAGTGGAATCTATCGTCCTGGTTGTTCATGTGCTTTTGGCCATCGGTGTGATCGGCGTGGTGCTGATTCAGCACGGCAAGGGTGCTGACGCTGGAGCGGCCTTTGGTAGTGGTGCCTCGGGCACGGTGTTCGGTGCAGCGGGTGCGGGTGGATTCTTGGTGCGATTGACGACGGCCTTGGTGGCGGCGTTTTTTGCAACCAGTATTGTTTTGTTTTACATGGCTGCGCACCGCGACGGTGGCGGCAGTGTGTTGGATGCGGTGCCTGCGGCTGTTGAAGAAGCAGCGCCAGCTCCCGTTGGAGATGTGCCGACTGTTGTACCTGCGGGTGGAGAGTCTGCATCTGACGGTGGTGATTTACCGCCGCCAACCA
>JBMYWE010000463.1:0-2550 GCA_049607125.1 Granulosicoccaceae bacterium
TCTCGCGCCAACAGGTACACCTGTTGATCGCAGCTTGCATGTGTCGCTGCCCGCGATTGAGGCTATTCACGTGGGTTGGGAAAATGGCGTGAGGCTGAGAGGGGCAGAGGGTTACAATACCAAGACTCACTCGCAGCTACAGCCAGTGAGTATTACAGCTGCTCTATTTGGTATGACGTCGAGACTCAAAACGTTCAGTTTCCAGCGTCAGGTCAACGATTACGATGAAGAGCCCGTCATGGCGATCATTCCCGGGGCTACTTTGCAGCAGCTATGGTCCATGCTGCGCGTCGTTGAACGCGCCCTGCTGGCCATCTCGGGTCTGGTGGTGCTGAGTGGCTTGCTGGGCCTATTGACTGTTATTCTCGCTGGGCTCAACGAGCGCCGACGAGAAATGGCGCTGTTGCGGGCCTTGGGTGCTCCGGCTAAGCATGTGTTCAGCTTGCTCTGTGGCGAGGCGGCGCTTATCGCCCTGGCGGGTGTTTTGCTGGGTGTGTGCTTACACTACGGACTGTTGTTGGCGCTCGCCCCGTTTTTATTGGAGCGTTTTGGTGTACTGGTCAATATTGGCCTGTTGGCACCCTATATAATTACTTGGCTCGCTCTGTTTGTGCTGATTGCCGCGCTACTGGGTGCTCTGCCCGCTATTCGCGTCTATCGCCAAACATTGAGTGATGGCCTAAGTCAGAGGATATAACATTGAAATTAGGTCTGCTGGTTAGCGGTGTGTTGACTATCTGTGTGAGTTTGGGCTTTGTCTTGGCGCAAAGCCCCAAGGCACCGGTTGAAAAACCAGCGGAACTCGCCGAAAACCTTGAGACGCCACCGACGGTGGCAGATAGTGCCAAGGTGGCCGTTGAACCAAGTGCCCAGGCACCGGCAGCGCCAGTCATCTCTACCGTGTCAGTGCTCGACGGAGGGACAACCGACGCCCAACCTGGCACCGCTGCTTTGCAAGACGGCTTTTTACCCCTGATTCCCGAACCGTCAGAAGACGGTTACATTCATATCGAATGGGACAGCCTGATGCCGTCAAATTTCGGCGTCGCACCACCTCCGGCTTTGGCGGCTCCCAGTGGTCCAACCGATCACAGTGGTTCAGGCCCTTCGGATTTGCCCAATTACAGCAGTGTCGAGCTTGTAGAAGAGCTGATAGGCAAAAAGATCAGCATCCCGGGCTTTGTGGTGCCGCTGGACATGGATGGCCAAGCGATTACCAAATTTTTGTTTGTGCCCTATATGGGTGCCTGCATACACGTACCGCCTCCGCCGCCTAATCAGTTAATTTACGCCGAAATCGAAGAAGGTTTGGTTTTAGAAGAGCAGTGGATACCGCTAGAAATATACGGCACCTTGGGAGCTGAATACGTTGAAACGGGGCTTGGCGCGGCGGGTTATACCCTGAAGGTTGATATGGTAAAGGCCTTTGAGTACTGAGTTTGCTTCTGGCTGAGTTCTAGGACTGGGCTTTTAGATCAGTTGCTCGTTTGGCCTATAGTGTATCGAAGGGGGAAGAAACACTTCTACCACCACGATTGATGATGTGGGTGTAAACCTCTGTTGTACTCAGATCACTGTGTCCTAGTTGCTCCTGCACAGTCCTAATATCAGCGCCACTGAGCAACAAATGCGTGGCAAAGCTATGTCTAAACGTATGACAACTGACTCGTTTATTTAGATTTGATTTTCTACAAGCTGCGCGCAGAGATTTAGACACTGCGTCTGGGTGACGGTGGTAACGCACCACGGTGTCTGTTCCGGGGATGCAGCAACGAGTTGTGGAGGGGAATGCGTACTGCCATGCAGTAGCCTTTAGCGCGTTGCCTAGTTTCCTGGCTAAGGCTGCTGGAGCGGGAGCTAACCCATAGCCAGAGGCCAAATCCGCGCTGTGTAGTTCAACAGGCTGCTTAATCTGTCGTTCCAGCGGTTCGTGAAGTGCATTGGCTAAGGTCACCACTCGATCTTTGGCGCCTTTACCAAAACGAACGTGTATACAACAGGAATGAAAGTCTATATCTTTTATGCGTAGCGACAAGGCTTCGGTCAGTCTCAGGCCTGAACCATACAGCAGAGATGCAATTAATCTATCTACCCCGGTCATGTGCTGAAGAATCAGCCCAATTTCCGATTTAGAAAGTACCACTGGCAGGCGCTTGCTGCGCTTGGCTAGCCTAAAGTTACCTAAGGTACCCAAGTCCCGATGTAAGACTTTGCGATACAAAAAGACTAGCGCTGACAAGGCCTGAGACTGAGTTCCAGAGCTGCAGAGTCTATTGGCCGCGAGATGCGTAAGAAACCGCTCAACTTCCTGGGTGTGCATCGAATCGGGGTGGCGCTTATCATTAAATAGGATAAATCGTTTAATCCAGTGAATGTAAGACTTCTCTGTGGCGAAGGCTAAATTATGGGCTCGCATCGTGACCCTGCATTGCTCAAGAAAGGCTGACATAGCATGCGCTCCAATATCTGTTTGTATAGACAGTATCAATGGATGCTGCATTCTGTCTGTATCAAAACTGAAATTGGCCGTGTTTGCATGCTTGCAGATTG
>JBMYWE010000464.1:0-2545 GCA_049607125.1 Granulosicoccaceae bacterium
TCATGGAAGCGCTCTAGTTGCTCTAAGTCGCGACCTTGCAGCAGTTCGGTAAGAGCTCGACTGAGTGCTATCTCAAAGCGGGGGTGGGCGCCAAAGCTAGCGGCGCAACTGCCATTTTCGGGGTTGAGAAGACTGATGTTGATGACGGGGTATTTGCCACCCAGTGAAGCGTCACGCACGCGAACAGATAGGCCTCGGGTGCGCAAAGTGTCGAGGCTTTCAAGAATACGGGGGGAGCGCGCTAGCACTTCGTCCGGCAACTCTGGCAGCGAGATACCTTCAGCGACTACTCGAAACTTGACGTGGCGCTCAAGCACCTCAGAGAGCGCATGCACTCGGGCCTCTTCAGGTGTATTGCCCGCAGCCATGCCATTGCTGTCGTAGAGGTTGCCTATCAGGTTAATGGGGAACCACTGAGTTTGCCCGTCGGACAGCCGCGTGTAGGGCAGACTACAGACACCGCGCTCTTGGTCGTAGCTGTTGGTGTCCACCATGTGCGCCGGTGTCAATGAGCCCTCAGGATTGTAGTGCGCTTGTAGTACCGGGTCGTCTATCAGGCCACGAGGCCAGTTTACATCGCTGGCGTACCAGCGCTCTTGCGGGTGGTGATAGAAATCGAAATCGGGATTGCTTGTGCCCATGTAAAAAGGTGTGAAAAAGTAATTACAAGCGAGGCGTTCGAGAAACTGTCCCATCGCGCTGGCCAGCGCCGCGTCTCTGCTCGTGCCCATTCCGCTGGCGCGGCAAAGTGGGCAGTCGGTGTCCTCCAGCTGCACCGACCACACATGAGGTATCGGGTTGTGAGAGGCTATCTCGACGGGGTTAAAACCGTGCGCTTCTAGGAGCGATCGCAAGCTAGCGATGGTGTCTTCAAGCGCGGCATCTTTTCCAATGATCCAAGTTTTATCGTCCATAGAAGGCTTATAACATAGGCTCGCCATTACTGCTCAGTCGCTTTGGGTCTATCCATAGCGTCGGTTGATACCGTTTACAACGGGGCTAGCTAGTCGACGGTTGGCTTCGCTTCTACTTGCGCCTACTGAGGGAGGACTCCAGCGTGTACAAAGGGACTTGGCTGACTCCTTTTTAGCAACTGAGCGACACGATTCTGGTAGCATCCTACGTGTTGTTAATCTAGTACCGAGGGAACCTGCAATGGCTCAGAACATCACGCGCGGAATAAAAGAGCTTCTCACTGAAGCCAACAAAGTTGTACCGACGGTTTCGATCGACGAGGCACAGGCATTGCTGCAAGACGGCAATACGGTATTTGTTGATATCCGCGATATTCGCGAGCTACAGCGCGATGGTAAAATTCCGGGTGCAGTCTCTTGTCCGCGCGGTATGCTGGAGTTCTGGATAGACCCGGAGAGCCCCTATCACAAAGAAGTATTTAACCAGGACAAACACTATATTTTGTACTGCGCCAGCGCTTGGCGGTCGGCGTTAACGGGTAAAGTTGCTATTGAGATGGGGCTGGCACCCGTCTCCCACTTGGAAGGAGGCTTTATGGCGTGGTCTAAAGCGGGTGCACCGATAGAAAAGGTGGAGCGGCGCGAGAAAGCCTGAGCTTAGTCCAGCCATGCGTCTGCCCAACTTTTAGTGCCAGCAGCGTTCTTAGGCCAACTGCCTTGTTGTCGCGGCAGTATTGGCGCGGGTGTATGATAATTCGGAGGTTCGCTTAGCGCCACGGCTAAAAAGGCTCTTGCGTCATCTCGAGCGATTCCCAAGGTCCGGCGGCATGAGCGTGCGGCCGTTTTTGGTCGCACACTCGCCGCTCGTTACACGTCGTGACAAGGCGGGCCCTGTGCTCGTGGTCGGCTGGGAAGGTGGTTTGGCCTAGCGTCCAAGCATGCGGGTCAAAGTTGCATCTTTGTCTTTGATATGGTGCTTGAGTGCGCCGGCGACATGCAAGACAACCGAGATCGCCAGTACTTTACTCCAAATTTCATGACCAAAATGTCCGATGCTCTGCATGTTCTCACTCAGGGGAATAAACTTCCCAGGGTTGGCGGTGTCGGGCGTGGCAGCGAGTAGTTCTAAGCCAAAGATGGCCAGTCCGTGGCCACCGCCAGCCGACATCAACATGCCCGAAATAGGCATGGCTAAGGTAGCGAGAATCAGAGCCCAGTGTACCAAGCGCGCGATAAGTTCTTGAAAAGCCGGCGCATCACCAACTGGCTTCGGCCACCCCTCGATAACGCGTAATACAACCCGTGGTAGCACGAGTAACAGAATCAACATGCCCACCGATTTGTGTGTGGGGTAGAGGGAATAGGCATCGTTTTTCGACATATACTGCCCGACAAAAAACAACGTAATCATGCCAGCCGCAACTAACCAGTGTAGGCGTATTGTCAACTTGGACAGCGGGGCAGGGTTGTTTTGCATCTCGAACTCCGAAAACCACGACGTATGTATTGGTATCGGATTATAGAGACTGGATCTCGCGAAAGCTCGGTCTTTACATAGCTTTTCAAAAGCGCCATTGAAGGGTATCTTCTACTTGAGGACGTCACGCGTACCTCAACAATAACTACAAAAT
>JBMYWE010000465.1:0-2540 GCA_049607125.1 Granulosicoccaceae bacterium
AGGGCTAATTGAGCCATCTTTTAATTGAAGGCAAAAGATTAAGCGGCCATTGAGAGAACCAAGCATGGAAACCGCAAGCGCACCAAAACAGTTTGAGACAATCAACAGAGGCTACAACTCCACCTTCAACCCTGGCCGACTGAGCTTGGGGTTGGTCGTCCCTCTTGAGACATACGCCCACAGTTCTGTGCCAAGCATGCAAAACCAGTTGGCGCGTATTCAACAGGCTGAAAAATTGGGCTTCTCGGCGGTTTGGCTGCGAGATGTTCCGTTTAACGTGCCGTCTTTTGGCGACGCTGGTCAGCTGTTCGACCCCTTTGTTTATCTGGGGCTTCTGGCGGGACAAACCGAACATATTTCCCTTGGAGTCTCGAGTATCATTTTACCCCTGCGTCACCCCGCGCACGTGGCCAAAGCCGCAGCAAGTGTTGATGTGCTATCCGGCGGTCGCTTGATTCTAGGTGTCGCCTCGGGTGACCGGCCTGACGAGTATCCCGCTCTAAATCTCAGCCATACCGACAGAGGTCAACGCTTTCGCGAGAGTTTTGAATACATCCGCCGCATGGGGGAGCATGCCCCGAGTTTTAGCAACAGCTACGGCGATCTCAAAGGCCACATCGACATGCTGCCCAAACCATTGGGCGGAAAGCTTCCGCTAATGATCACCGGCGGCAGTCAGCAAGACACTAACTGGCTAGCAGAGCACGGCGATGGCTGGATGCTCTACCCGCGCAACAACGAACTACAAGCCAAAATCATCGCTGATTGGCGCGTGCGACTTCAATCGGCTGCTCGCCCTGATCAGCCTGTGATGCAACCCCTGTATATCGACTTGAGCGACTCGCCGACGGAGCCACCGCGCCCTATTCACCTGGGCATGCGTTTGGGCAGCAAACACCTTGTCGAGTACCTGCGCTCAGTAGAGGCAATCGGTGTCAACCACGTCGCATTCAACCTTCGTTTTAATCAGGCTAGTATAGAGCGCACATTACAACGCTTAGCGGATGAGGTGCTGCCTGAATTCACCCATGCTCCAACCAACAGCTGAGACAACACCATGAAAAAAACCATACTTCTGACCGGTGCGACTGACGGCATAGGCCTAGTGACAGCCAAGATGTTGGCCGAGCAAGGACACCACCTACTGCTGCACGGACGCAGCACCGATAAACTAGAGCAAGCGATTGAGACCGTCACCGCCGTGGCCCAAGGCGGCATCGTAGAAGGCTACCTAGCCGATATGTCTCGCATTGCCGATGTTGAAGCGCTGGCAGCCAACATAGCTGAAAAGCACAGCAGACTTGATGTGCTAATAAACAACGCTGGGGTCTACAAAACTCCGGTCACCACAACCCCAGAAGGCCTAGACGTACGCTTTGTCGTCAACACCTTAGCGCCCTTTCATCTGACCCAAAAGCTACTGCCTCTGCTAGACGGTGAAGCCCGTGTGGTGAATCTCTCTTCCGCTGCACAAGCCCCTGTCAGCATCGACGCACTCAAAGGCCTGGCGAAAATAGATGACATGGGCGCTTACGCGCAGAGCAAGCTGGCCATCACCATGTGGTCGCGTGTAATGGCCGAATCACTTGGCACCAACGGCCCCAAGATCATCGCCGTCAACCCTGGCTCTTTACTGGCAAGCAAGATGGTCAAAGAGGGCTTTGGCGTGGTAGGGTCAGACTTGAGTATAGGTGCAGATATCTTGATACGCGCCGCGCTATCGGATGAGTTCGCTAACGCCTCTGGCAAATACTACGACAACGACAACAAGGCGTTTGCCCCACCCCACCCTGACGGCTTGGACAACGCAAAGTCAGAGCGCGTAGTACAGACTATCGAAGCGGTTCTCAAAATTCTTATTGGATAACCGATCTACAAACTCTTATCTCTTTACTCATTGATTCGGAGATGCTCCACACGCGGCATCTCCTTAAATACCACCGTCGGCAAAAAAGCATCGCCCAACACTGCTCGCTCTTGTGTCAATGCTGAAAAATGGACACACCTTGGGTAAAACCATGGTCTGTTCGCCGATCATAGGCACGATTCGCAGCGCGGTAGATTCTTAAGATCTCTCGGGCTTTTACGTCGGCTGACCTAGAGATACCATCGCAATTTCTATGCTTTCTGATTTTTCTCAGCTGTACTTCAATAGCCCTTGCAGCTTGTATTGCTATATCCCCATGCCCCTGCTCGTGCAATAGCAATGCTTTGTAATACCCTTGATACGAACGTCTAAGCCCTTCAGCTCTAGGCAAGCTAATCGCTCTTGGCATGGTGTAGGTCAGATTAACAGAGGTCGAAACATCGACGATACGGCACACGTCGGTGCCCATTTGCCATTTATAATTCCAATTCACCTTCCAGTTGGCAAGCCCCCGAAATCGCTTACCTTCAACTACTATCGGTGTTTTTTTGTTTAACTCATCTGAAATGTGCCGTCTAGATTTAGCATGGTGAAGCCTTAGATCATAGTATTTGAAGGAGGTGCTAACCGTGGTTTTAGAACTGACAACAGGAGAGGCCAGAGCAACACTAAG
>JBMYWE010000466.1:0-2536 GCA_049607125.1 Granulosicoccaceae bacterium
CCTCTTACCTGAAGACGTTGAAGCTCACGTCAAGACTGGTGGCGCCAAGCCCGCACCAGCCGCTGCACCTGCAACAGCCCCAGCGGCAGCTATGTCTATCCCGGCCATTCCCACCGCTGGCGCGCTCAACGTGCCAGACGAAGAGCGTAGCCAGAAGCGTGTGCCCATGACGCGCATGCGCGCCCGCATTGCCGAGCGCCTGCTGTATGCCAAGTCCAGCACAGCCATGCTAACCACCTTCAACGAGGTGGACATGCAACCCTTTATCGAGCTGCGTAAAAAGCACAAAGACCAGTTCGAAAAGTCACACGGCGTGCGTTTGGGCTTTATGTCCATCTTCATCAAAGCCGCCGCCGAAGCGCTCAAGCGCTTTCCGGACGTCAACGCCTCTATCGATGGCAACGACATCGTGTATCACAACTTCTGCGATATTGGCGTGGCCGTATCATCTGACCGTGGTCTGGTTGTTCCTATCTTGCGCAACGCCGAACAGCAGTCTTTGGCCGAGCTCGAAGCCAACGTCTCAGACTTTGGCAAGCGCGCCCGCGACGGCAAGATCGGAATGGAAGAAATGACGGGCGGCACCTTCACCATCTCCAACGGTGGCGTGTTTGGCTCACTGCTCTCCACGCCTATTCTCAACCCACCGCAAAGCGCTATTTTGGGCATGCATGCCACCAAAGAACGCCCTGTCGTGGTCAACGGTGAGGTCGTTGTGCGCCCCATGATGTATCTGGCCCTGTCTTATGATCACCGCATCATCGATGGCCAAGGCGCGGTCACCTTCTTGAAGACCATCTGTGAACTGGTTGAAGATCCAGCCAAAATTCTGCTCGACATCTAGTCCAGCAGGTCGCCCGCGGCATGTGAACCGCGGGCATTACCTCTCATTTCAGGGGGCGTCCGGATGACGCACCCAAGGCAAGGAACAATTTCCAAATGGCGAATACATTTGACGTAATCGTGATCGGCGCTGGCCCTGCGGGCTATGTGGCCGCCATACGCTGCGCCCAACTGGGCCTCAAAACAGCCTGCGTTGAGAAATGGCTCGACGACAGCGGCAAACCCAAACTGGGTGGCACTTGCCTGAACGTGGGCTGCATACCAACCAAGGCACTACTCGACAGCTCAGAACGCTATGAAGCGATGAAGCTGCACGGCGCAGAACACGGCATCAAAGCGGATAACCTGACCGCAGACATCCCCGCGATGATCGGCCGCAAAGACAAGGTTGTCTCCGAGCTGACCGGCGGTATCGAACAACTGTTCAAAGCCAACGGTATCGAGTGGCTGCAAGGCACCGGAAAAATTCTGCCGGAGAAAACGGTTGAAGTGATGGCCGCCGATGGCACCACCAGCCAAGCCACTGCCGAGAACATCGTCATCGCCACCGGCTCTACTCCGGTTGCGATCCCGCCTGCGCCGCTGCACGAAGACATCGTTGTCGATAACGCTGGCGCACTGGCCTGGACCAGCGTACCGAAAAAGCTGGGTGTTATTGGCGCGGGTGTTATCGGGTTGGAATTCGGTAGTGTATGGCGACGCCTAGGCTCTGAAGTTGTCATCATCGAGGCGCAGAGCGAGTTCCTGTCGATGGCAGACAAAACCATTGCAAAAGCGGCACTGCGCGGCTTCCAAAAACAAGGCCTCGACATTCGCCTAGGAGCCCTAGTCAAAGGCACTGAGCGCACTGGCGACGGCGTCACTATCAGCTACACCGATAGCAAAGGCGACCAGGAAGTTACTGTTGATCGCTTGATTGTCGCTGTAGGGCGCCGCCCCCACACTGACAATATCGCCACCAACGAAGTAGAATTGCTACTCGACGAGCGCGGATTCGTGCACGTCAACGACGACTGCGAAACCAATGTCCCCGGTGTTTGGGCAATCGGTGATGTCGTTCGTGGCCCCATGCTCGCGCACAAAGGCTCTGAAGAAGGGGTCGCTGTGGCAGAGCGCATCGCAGGTATGCACGGACACGTGAACTATGACGCCATCCCCAATGTCATCTATACCCACCCCGAGATTTCTTGGGTTGGCAAAACCGAAGAAGACCTCAAAGCGGATGGCATCGAGTACAAAGTAGGCAGCTTTCCTTACGCCGCCAGCGGCCGCGCCAAAGCCATCAATGAGACTGAAGGCCAAATTCGAGTCTTGGCACGCGCTGACAACAATCGCGTTCTCGGTGTACACATTTACGGTGCCCAGAGTTCCGAGATACTTGCGCAAGCTGTAATTGCGATCGAGATGCAGGCCACACTGGATGATCTAGCGGCTACTATGTTTGCACACCCGACTTTGTCAGAAGGCCTGCACGAAGCCGTGCTTGCAGCAGACAATCGCGCCATCCACATAGCCAACCGCAAGAAGCGCTAGTGCGCGTCTAAGCCCTCAAAAAAAGGGTGCCCTTGGGCACCCTTTTTTTACGCAACTCAAACAACAAGCTAGCTAGTCATCTATCCAGCCTAGGTCGTCATCTGCAGCAGGCTTGGGCTTTTCCGGCTCTGACTGCTCAGCTGCCTTGGTCTCGTCAGCG
>JBMYWE010000467.1:0-248 GCA_049607125.1 Granulosicoccaceae bacterium
TCCCGTTGATTGAAGACGGCATTATTGATGAAGTTATACGCCCGCTAATGAGCGGGAAAGAGGCAAGTGTCTACGTCGTGCGCTGCGAAAATGATATTCGCTGTGCCAAGGTTTACAAAGAGGCCAATAAGCGCAGTTTTAAACAGGCCGTGCAGTATCGCGAGGGTCGTAAAGTGCGCAACACTCGTCGCGCACGAGCCATGGAAAAAAGCTCAAAGTTTGGCCGCCAGCAACAAGAAGAAGTCTGG
>JBMYWE010000467.1:258-2534 GCA_049607125.1 Granulosicoccaceae bacterium
ACGCCGAAGTAGACGCCCTCTACAAATTGGCAGAAGCCGGGGTGCGCGTGCCCCAGCCCTTTGGCTGTTTTGATGGAGTGCTTCTAATGGAACTGGTGGCAGACGACGACGGCCAACCAGCTCCTAGGCTCAACGATGTCGTCATGAGCCCTGCGGAGGCGCGAGAAGACCACGCTTTGGTAATGCTCTACGTGATGCGCATGCTCTGTGTCGGCTTGGTTCACGGTGATTTGTCTGAATTCAACGTTTTAGTCGACCCCTACGGCCCCGTGATTATCGACCTGCCCCAAGCGGTGGATGCCGCTGCCAATAATCACGCTCAATGGATGCTCAGCCGGGATGTGCAAAACATGAGCAACTACTACGGACAATATGCCCCGGAGCTTATGGACACCGAGTACGACAAAGAGATGTGGCACCTTTTTGAGCAGGGCGAGCTACACCCAGACCTCGAGCTCACCGGTCAATTTATCGAGGAGCGCGAAGACGCCGATGTCGATTCGGTGTTGCTGGAGATCAAAGCCGCCTTCGAGGAAGAGCGTGCGCGCCAAGAACGCTTGCGTGACGCTGAGGGCGATTAGGCAATCCTTCTATGAGGCGGCGGGTAGTACAACTCGCATGAATCTGAGCGTCGTCTACCGGCGGCGCTTACAAGCGTAAACCGTCCACCTCTACCTCACTCAAGTGGCGCCACTCACCCTCTGCCAGAGAGCTATCGAGTCGTAGCTCACCTATTTGCAAACGGTGCAAGCCGACAACATGGTTGTCCACTGCCGCAAACATGCGTTTCACCTGATGGTAACGCCCCTCGCCCAGGGTGATGTCCACTTGCGTCGGATGGCATACGGACAGCGCTCTGGCTCGCAGCGGCTGCTTTTCATCGTGGAGCATCACCCCCTCCAGCAGTCGATCACAGGCCGACTGTTCGATAGGATCCGCCAGCTGAACGCGGTATTGTTTGAGACAGTGGCTGCTCGGGGCGGTGATGCGATGCGACCAAGCACCGTCGTCCGTCAGTAACAACAGACCCGTGGTATCCACGTCTAGGCGGCCAACGACATGCAAACCCCGACGCACTGCCGCTGGTAGCAGGCCGAACACACTGCGCTCATCCGCGTGCTCCGCGGTGGAGACACTGCCTGCAGGTTTGTTGAGCATAATATATCGCTTGCCTTGAAGTCGCAGGGAGTCACCGTCTACAGTTACATCAGCACCGCCTGGCACAATGGCTCCTGCATCGCGACAGGGCCGACCTTGAAGGCTTACCCTCCCCGACTTGATCCACTGCTTTACCTGTTTGCGACTGGCACCGCTGGCGTGGGCCAAGTATTTGTCGAGACGCATCGGCCGGCTCTCAGATAAAGCCAAGGCACAACGGCGCCCTATTGTCCAAGCAGTGCCTGCACATGGGCTACGGCACTGCGACCGAGCGCCTGTAGGTTATAACCCCCTTCAAGACACGACACCACTCGCCCTTCGGCAAACTCATCGGCTACCTGCATAAACTGTTTAGTCGCCCAGTGAAAGTCATCTTCTAATAACGCGAGCCCGCCGAGCGGATCGTCTCGGTGTGCGTCGAAGCCCGCCGAGATAAACACCATCTGCGGTTGTTGCTCACGCAACGCGGGCAACCAGTGCTCTTCGATTACGGCGCGAAAAGTAACACTATCGGCCCCGCCTTCCAGCGGCGAGTTGATGCGCATACCCGGTACATTTTTGCCAAAGTAACCGGGGTAGTGCGGGTGCATAAAACTCGAGCAAAAGAGGATGCGCTGATCACCTTTTACCAGGTCTTCGGTGCCATTGCCGTGGTGCACGTCGAAATCGACAATCGCTACACGCTCTAGGCCGTGGTGCTCAAGCGCGTGTTTGGCGGCGATAGCCACATTGCCAAATAGGCAAAAGCCCATAGCCTGTGATTGCTCGGCGTGATGCCCCGGGGGTCGGGTTTGGCAAAAAGCGTTTTTCACCTCCCCCGCCATCACCGCATCGACAGCAGCCACCGCAGCTCCAGCTGCACGTTGGGCTGCTTCCAAAGTAAACGGGTTCATCGAAGTATCGCCGTCCAAGCGAGATCGCCCATCGCTGGGGGAGGCATCGAAAATCTGCCGAACATAGCTCGCCGGATGAGCGAGCGCGATCGTCTCATGATCTGCCATCGGTGCCAGCCGCTGATCGAGCTGCGCACTCAGACCTGCCAACTCGAGCGCATCACTGATGGCGACCAAACGCTCGGGACACTCCGGATGTCCAGAGCCCATCTCGTGCTGTTCGCA
>JBMYWE010000468.1:0-227 GCA_049607125.1 Granulosicoccaceae bacterium
ACGCATGCAGTGGCGACTGCCGTTCCAATGGTTAAAATCACCGATCACCGACACGCGTTTGGCATTGGGAGCCCAGACTGCAAAGCGCACGCCTTCAATGTCACCGTAGCTTTTAAGTTGAGCGCCGAGTACGCGGTAGAGCTCTCTGTGTTTGCCCTCGCGAATCAAGTGGATATCTAGCTCGCCGAGCAAGGTGCCAAAACTGTAGGGGTCGTGGAATGTCTCTT
>JBMYWE010000468.1:237-2534 GCA_049607125.1 Granulosicoccaceae bacterium
GAGGAAAAGGGGCGGAACAACGAGGAGGTCTGGTCGTCGATCACGGTCAACGAGGGCTCGGTCCAGCACCTGGACTTCCTGAGCCAGGACGAGAAGGACGTGTTCAAGACCGCGTTCGAGCTCGACCAGCGGAGAACCATCGGCCGCGTTGATGAGCTCGACACGCAGTGCGCTGGGTACGTAGGCTCGTATACGCCAACCTGCGCCCTCTTGGTGCGGGCCGAGTAGGGCGAATGGCTCTGGGTGGGCGCCATTGGCCAGCGCGTCGATGGCCGCTTGGTGTTGCATGCCGATTTGTCCTCGCCTTGTTGTTCCGTGTGTCGGTGTCGCGCGGCAGAAACAAAATCGCCGGCACTAGGCCGGCGACTGGATGCTGCGGGCCCTCATCCCGCCTTGCGACATTCTCCGTCGCAGTCGGATGCAGGCGCCTGTAGTTTCCAGATGTCGCGCACATAGTCTTGGATCGAGCGGTCCGAGTTGAACTTGCCGACCAAGGCTGTGTTAAGTATGGCCATTTTTGCCCAGCCTGCACGATCTCTGAAGGCTTGGTCAATACGATTCTGCGCGTCGCAATAGCTGCGGAAATCCGCTAGGCAGAGGTAGGGGTCGCCCCCGTCGAGCAAACTGTGCTTGATCGATGCCAGTGCGCCCGGTTGGCCAGGCGTAAAGTAATCGGTATCGAGCCAATCCAAGACCGCTTTGATCTCTTCGTCTTGGTGGTAGTAATCCCAGGGGTTGTAACCCTCGGCGAGCTTGGCTTTCACCTCGTCGACGGTCAAGCCGAAGATAAAGATATTGTCGTCACCCACTTCCTCGGCGATCTCGATGTTGGCGCCATCTAAGGTGCCAACGGTGACCGCGCCGTTTAAGGCGAGCTTCATGTTGCCAGTGCCCGAGGCCTCTTTGCCCGCCGTGGAAATCTGCTCCGAGACATCCGCTGCCGGGATCATCTTTTCGGCTAAGCTGACACGATAGTTGGGCAGGAACACAACCTTTATCTTGTTACTGATGCGCTCGTCGTTGTTGACACGCTCGGCCACTTTGTTGATGGCGTAGATGATGTCTTTGGCCAATTTGTAGCCAGGTGCCGCCTTGGCGCCAAAAATAAACACGCGCGGGTGCATGTCCAGCTCTGGGTTGTCGAGCAGGCGCTTGTAGAGCGTGAGAATGTGTAGCAAATTCAGGTGTTGGCGTTTGTACTCGTGCAATCGTTTAATTTGTACGTCGAATATTGCCGCCGGGCTGATGTCGACATCGCACAGCTCTTTAACAACCTCGCACAAGGCTAGTTTGTTTTGGTGTTTGATCTCCAAGAATTGGCGCTGGAAGTTGGCGTCGTTCGCCTTGGGGGCGATGTCACGCAGCAGCTCCAAATCAGTTGGCCAACCTTCACCGACCTCGGTGTTGAGCATCTTGGCCAAACGCGGATTACAGGCCTTAAGCCAGCGCCGCGGGGTGACGCCGTTGGTGACATTGGTGAGCTTTTCCGGCCATAGCGCATGAAACTCGGGGAAGAGGTCTGACTTAACCAGCTCTGAGTGAATCTGAGCCACACCGTTGACCTTGAACGCGGTGATCACGCAGAGGTTGCCCATGCGCACTTTGCGAAAGTCGCCTTCTTCGATGATCGATAGCTTGGATTTGATCTCGTCGTCGCCAGGCCACTTGGCCTCAACCACTTCGTCGAGAAACCACTGGTTGACCCGATAGAGCATGTCGAGGTGGCGGGGAATGACACGTTCAAACAAGTAGACGGGCCAGGTCTCCAGGGCTTCGGGCAGCAAGGTGTGGTTGGTGTAGGCGAACACCTCCTGACAGATCTGCCAGGCCTTTTCCCATGCCATGCCTTCGTCATCCACCAGCAGACGCAGCATCTCAAGAATGGCGACGGTAGGATGGGTGTCGTTGAGCTGAATCACAACCTGATTGGAAAATTCACTCCAATCTTCGCCGTGGGCACGCTTGTAGCGGCGCACAATATCTTTGATCGAGCAGGCACTGAAAAAGTATTGCTGAATCAGGCGTAGCTGTTTGCCCGCCTCGGTTTCGTCGTTGGGGTAGAGCACCTTGGAGACAGTTTCAGCCTCGGTCTGCTCTGCTTGGGCGTCATTATAGGCACCCGCGTTAAACGCATGAAAATCGAAGTGCTGCGAGGCTCGGCTCTCCCACAGACGCAAAATGTTGACTGTTTTGCCGCCGTAGCCGACCACAGGGATGTCCCATGGCACGCCGCGAATCACCTGACCGGGGTGCCATGTTTTCACTGGACGGCCCAGTTCATCGTGCTCAATCGTCAC
>JBMYWE010000469.1:0-2531 GCA_049607125.1 Granulosicoccaceae bacterium
TAGCCACTTTAATGCGCTGTCGAATACTCGTGTATTTGCTGGCTTCTGGGGTATCTGCGATGTTTGCTCGGATGGGGTTTAGGTCACAATAGACGGAGCAAGCCAGTATGGCTTGTTCATCGAGCAGGGCTTGGCTGAAGAACCTAGATTGCCAAAATTTACCCGAGACATCGTCTTCGGCGTTTGCACGTCGAGCGATGTGTTCGTTGAGAGCGGACATAAACCATGAGATATCACTGAGCCGAGAGCGCCAGATTTCGGCTTTGCGTTGCAACACTTTGCGCTCGCCAGTTGAAAGGATTTCCCCGCGCAGAAATCGTTGAGAGAGCATGTTGCCTTGATAGATATGATGCCAGCGAGAGACGGTTTCTTGCCACGACCAGCGTTGTGCTTTTTCAGCATCAACTCGCACCACAAGATGGAAGTGGTTGCTCATGATGGCGTAGCTTGCCACGTCGATGGCAAAGGCATCGGTCAGGCAGTCCATGCGATCAACAATCCACTGCCGACGGTGACTGTAGTCTTTGCCGTTATAAGGGTCTACGCCAAAAAGCCAAGCACGACGTACGCACTTTGAAACAAGGTGGTACCAAGGCGTATCAATCAAAGACACAAGTTGTTTTCGAGGAGTTGGCACGGCATCAATCCTTGATGTAGCTAGTTTCGACTACGTTAGTTGGCTTGATGTTTGGTGTCAAATGGTGGGTGTCTTGGTTTGGAAAATAAGAGTGATCCACTGTCCGCGGACTCGGCCGAGCAGGCTTCGCAACGAGGCAATGAAGAAGTGGTCGATGCGTTGGGCAACCATGCTCGATCTGCACTCAATGAAGTCACGCATGCCATCGCCAGAATAGAATCGGGTGAGTACCTCTACTGCGAAAACTGTGGCCAGGAAATACTTGAAAAACGCTTAGAGATTCTCCCCTACACGGAGTACTGCACCGCCTGTGCTGAGAAACTGGAGCAGAGTCACTAACGGTTGCTGGTGCTGGTGCTGGTGCTGGTGCTCACGACGCTGGCTTTGCGGTAGGTGAACCGCAAGTCTCAAGATAAGCAAACGCTGCGTTTTTGATTATCCACTTTGGGTAATTGGGCCATGAGTTGTATTGATTGATAAGGGCGGTTAAGACCGACACTCAAGCAGCGCCGGGAGGTGCTGCTTGAGTATTTTTCCGGTGGCGGCGGCTGGCAGTCTCTCGACAACAATAATTCTTGAGGGGCGCTTGTACCCCGCCAGGTGTTCTGCGGCGAAGCTTTTTAGTTCGTCTTCCGTGGGCCAGTTGTCGGCAGAGGCCTCGACAAAGGCGTACACCTTTTCGTCGCCGTCTTGCACGATGCCGATGACTGCGCATTGAATCACTTGCGGGTGCTGGTTGAGGGCCGCCTCGACTTCAGGTGGGTAGACGTTGAACCCGCCGTGGATGATTAGCTCTTTTGAACGTCCGACTATGTGTAGTTTGCCGTCTGCATCCAAGCGTCCCAAGTCACCTGAGCGCATCCAACCGTCGGTGCCCAAGGCATTTGCGGTCGCTTCTGCGTTGCGAAAATAGCCTTTCATCACGCCGGGGCCTTTAATCAAAATTTCGCCGATATCGTCTTCTCCGCCCGGGGCCTGGTGGTCGAGTTTGATGGCGGTGCCTGGCAGTGCTTGGCCCACTGATATGTCGTCGGTGAACTTGCGGTTTGTCGTCAGGCAGATGCCTGCTGAGGCCTCGGTCATGCCGTAGCCGTTTTGCAGCGGTAGCTTGAAAAAGTCCTCTACTTTGCGCTTCCAGTCGAGGTCGAGGGGTGCGGCCCCAGAGGAGATATAGCGCAACTTCAGGCTGGGCATTTGTTCAAAGCCTTGTTCACGCGTGTAGTGCATCAGTTGGGCTAGCATTTGCGGTACAGCTGACAGTAGCGTTAAGCCATTTTGCAGTGCTGCGTATAACTGAGCAGGGGAGAAGCGCGGCTCTAGTCGCACTGAGGCGCCGCCGGTGATGGCCGCCATCACCACGGAGGCCACGCCGAACACATGGCTTAGTGGCAGAACGCCGTAGAGCACATCCTCTGCGCGCACGCCACGGGCGTCGCAGGAGACTCTGCCCGCGTAGAGCAGATTGCTATGGCTTAGCATGACGCCCTTGGGCGTACCCGTGGTGCCTGTGGTGTACAAGATGGTCGCCACGTCGTGCAGCTCGGGGGCAGGGTCTGATGCTCGGGCAACAGCCGATAGTTGGCCTCGGACAGCGCGAAGCGGTGCGGCAGCAAAGCGCTCGCCGTGGGCTTTGGCCTCCGCTGACACGGCATCACAGAAGAGCAGGGCCGCCGGTGTGGCATGGTCTAGGATACGCGCGAGGTCCGACTCGGTCAGGCGTGCATTGAAAAAAATCAGCGTGGCGCCGATGCTGGAGGTGGCAAACAGCGCAGCGACGGCAGGGGCACAGTTTTCTGTGGCTATCAGCACGCGGTCGCCGCCTTGCACGCCGAGCGCGCGCAGCTCGTCAGCTAGCGCGACGGCTGCTTCTGCCAAATCAGCGTAACTCCAGGCG
>JBMYWE010000470.1:0-2510 GCA_049607125.1 Granulosicoccaceae bacterium
AGAGAAAATTCATGACTCCGATTGCACTGACCTGATTTAATCAGAGTTTCCCTAGTAAAATACAACGAGCGCTTTTGTGTCTTGAGGGCGCGCGACTTTTCACGTCATCGGTATTATTTATATGAATAAGGTTTATGATAACGCCGCCCAAGCCTTGGACGGCTTGTTGCAGGACGGCATGTTGATCGCCTCTGGAGGGTTCGGTTTGTGCGGAATCCCCGAGCTGCTAATCCAGGCTATACGCGATGCAGGTACGAAGGAGCTAACTTTTGCCTCCAATAATGCAGGCGTGGATGGCTTTGGTATTGGCATCTTGCTTGAGAGTAAGCAAGTAAAAAAAATGATCAGCTCCTACGTGGGCGAGAATGCTGAATTTATGCGCCAGTACCTCTCGGGTGAGTTGGAGCTTGAATTCAACCCACAGGGCACCTTGGCCGAACGTATGCGCTCAGCCGGCTGTGGTATCCCAGGTTTCTACACCAAAACAGGTGTGGGCACAGTGATCGCTGAAGGTAAAGAACACAAAGATTTCAACGGCGAAACCTACATCCTCGAAGAGGGTATCTTCGCTGACTTGGCGATTGTCAAAGCCTGGAAGGCCGACGCGACCGGCAACTTAGTGTTTCGTAAAACTGCACGCAATTTCAATCCGCCTGCAGCCATGTGCGGCAAAGTGTGTGTGGTAGAAGTTGAAGAAATCGTCGAGACGGGCTCGCTAGACCCCGACCAGATTCACCTGCCGGGCATCTACGTGCACCGCATTATTAAAGGTGAGCACGAGAAGCGCATCGAACAACGCACTGTACGGGAGGCCTAAGTCATGGCATGGGACAGAAACCAAATGGCCGCTCGCGCGGGCCAAGAACTACAAGACGGCTGGTACGTAAACCTAGGCATCGGTATTCCAACGTTGGTCTCCAACTACATCCCAGACGGCGTGCAGGTGACGTTGCAGTCTGAGAACGGCATGCTTGGTATGGGGCCTTTCCCCACCGAAGACGAGATCGACGCTGATCTAATCAATGCCGGCAAACAAACCATCACCGAACTGCCGCAAACCGCCTACTTCGATTCCTCGCAATCGTTCGGCATGATCCGCGGTGGCAAGATTGCCATGGCCATCTTGGGCGCGATGGAAGTGGCCGAGAATGGTGACCTCGCCAACTGGATGATCCCCGGCAAGCTGGTCAAAGGCATGGGCGGCGCGATGGATTTGGTGGCAGGTGTAGGTCGCGTGGTAGTGATCATGGATCACGCCAACAAGCATGGGCAGAGCAAGGTGCTCAAAGAGTGCACCTTGCCATTGACCGGCAAGAGCGTTGTCGATCGCATCATCACCAACTTAGGTGTCCTGGATGTGGTTGAAGGTGGCTTGAAGATTGTTGAGCTGGCCGATGGTGTCAGTGAAGAAGAGCTACGCGCTGCGACTGAGGCGACCATCGTCTAGCTCTACTCGATTTACGGTTCGAAAAACTCCGGCTTGCCCGGAGTTTTTTTTGCTTGCAAGAAGCTGGCAGATGGGTTTTTTCTGTTGTTAAGCATGGGGAAGGCTCGCGCAGGTTTGAGTTGCTGAAACATTGAGGGCTCGCTCAGATGCGTATACTGTGGTCGGTGTTCTGGCTACGTTGGTGTTGCGGTGCAGTGGCCGGGTACCTGGAGCTGAATGTCACGATAGGGAGATCACAGGCATGAGTGAACAACCATTTGAGTTTGAACGTTCTGAAGTCGAGAAGTTAATGACTTTGGCGGGTACGGCCCCTTCGGGTGGAAATGTGCAAGCCTGGAAGGTTCATGCTGAACCGGACCGGTTATCTCTATGCCTAGATGAAAGCAGGTCGGATAGCTTTATAGATGTTAAACGCTACGCTTCTGTGTTTTCACTGGGGTCTTTTGCAGCGACTTTGGCCGCCGCATCAAAGGCGTTAGGGTTTGGTTTCGAACACCGTTTTCACGGTTATCACTCGATTGAAAAGCCGCTGGCATGTTTTGTCTACACAGACCGCCATGAGCCCGCAGCTAACGCCTGGAAAGTGCTGAATCACATTACCGAGAGAGTGACCAATCGTTGTCCCCAACCAGATAAAGCTATTCCAGAGGCCGCCTTTGAACAGCTGAAAAACAGCATTTCCATAAACTCAGACCTCCGATTGCGCGGGGTGTCTCGAGCCGATGAAAAAACAGAGGCGTCTTCGATCTTGGGGCGTGCAGATCGGTTGCGCATGCATCACAAGTTGCTCCACGATCAAATGTTCCAAGAGTTGCGCTGGAATAGCAGCGAAGCCCTGAGCACTGGTGATGGGATAGATACAGCGACACTGGAGCTGCCCGGCGCAGTGCAGATGGCTATGCGCGCCATGCGTCATTATCCGGTGGCGCGCTATGTCGTACCTAAAATAGCGCTTGAGCGAGCGGCTCATGCGCCGATAGCCGCGAGTGCTCAGGTATGTTGTCTGAGTAACCGCGACCCAATTTCTCCAGAATCGCTCTTTCGGGCTGGTTGGGCGCTGCAG
>JBMYWE010000471.1:0-2498 GCA_049607125.1 Granulosicoccaceae bacterium
GGATGAAAACTGTTTTTCAACTAAATCAATCAATTGCCTAGTCATCCGCGTCACGCGAGCTGGAACCGACGTCACGCTCTCTTTCATGCCAGCCAGTGTGGTTAGCAATATGTCTTTCAAAAACTCCTGAGCCTCCGCTCTGCTCAGATGCAGATCAGGTTTCTCTAGACTGTCGGCAATGAGCTCGTTGGCCTTTTCTATGAGTGCCAAATCGTCGACACTAAAATGCCCTTTTTGTTGTCGAAACTTGGCATATTTAAGCGGCGTGCCGGCCGCTATTCCCACCAGAAAATTGGCGGTCATCACTGGGGCGATTGCCGCACCTATGCCCACACCCACAAACTTAAGGCTGCCTAAGGCAAGTATTTTCAGTACGGGTATCAGTGATACAAAGGGCGCAAACAACGGCGCTGCCATGCAAGTTCTCCAACAATTTCATGAGTTACTTTACAAAAACGTGCCAATTATAGCGAGCTAGTGCTGCGCTCCAATAGTTTGCGCTCGACGCGATGCAACTAGTATAGAAGCACGACAACAACTTGAACTTATCGAGTCCGAAACCAGATTGGTGCCATTAGGCCTTGAAGCCTGCGCAGTCGAAGGCTCCCGCTCCAAAACACCGTGCTCAATGGGTTATTCTTAGAACTGTGTGTTGCGTTAGCGAAAGGAAGGTGAGTGTTGAGCAATTCGTCGAGTATAGGTCTTTGGGTATTTGGCTACGGGTCTATTATTTGGCGCCCCGAGATACCCTACCAGCAGGCACATTGGGCTACCGCCAAGGGTTGGGCGAGGCGATTTTGGCAAGGCTCTCATGATCACCGCGGCACAGTGGATGCTCCGGGGCGAGTACTGACCCTAGTACCAGCGGAGCACGTGCTGTGCGAGGGGCGCGTATTCGGGGTAGAAAAGGCTGACGTAGCCCAAGTGTTAAACACTTTAGACTATCGAGAAAAAAACGGATATGAGCGACAAGAGCTGGTAGTGCACACAAAGGTGCAAGGGCCGGTTTCAGCTTTGACTTACATTGCAGCTCCAAGCAACGTGGCATGGCTAGGCGAGGCTACAGATCAAGAGATAGCTGATCAAATCCAACACGCACGTGGACCCAGCGGGCCAAACACGGACTATGTGTTGTCTTTGCACGAGGCGCTGCTTTCGCAGGGCATACATGATCACCACGTACAAACCATAGCGAAGTTACTCGTCTAACTTGTCGGCAACGGTTCCCCAGCTTAGGTATAGCCTATAAGCTTGCTCTGCTAAGCTCAACCGCCACCGCGAGCCCGCTTCTACTCACCACCGAGCATCACTGATTCCGGAAACTTCTATGCATCAAGATCCACCTTGTGATTCGGTCAGCCGCATCCAGACGGTATTGGACACCATTGTTCAGGAGGCGAGCTTATCGCCTGAGCTAGGCCAGGTGGCCAACTACATTCCTGAACTCGCCTGTATTGACCCCGATCAATTTGCTTTGTCGGTGTGTACAGCCGAAGGCGCGCAATTCAACGCTGGCGACTCCAACACACGCTTTTCTATTCAAAGCATTTCTAAGGTCTTCACTCTGGCCATCGCTCTTGGCCAATTCGGCAGCACCCTATGGAATCGAGTGGGGCGAGAACCCTCCACCAACGCCTTCAACTCCATGATCGAACTGGAGCTCGAGGCAGGAAAACCCAGAAACCCATTTGTCAATGCGGGTGCGATAGTAGTGGCCGATATGCTGCTATCAGGCCGAGAGCCGAAGGAGGCGCTGGCTGAAATTCTTCGATTTGTCCGGGCGGCCGCAGATGACGAAGACATCTTTATGGACCACGCGCTTGCTCGCTCAGAGCGCGACACGGGTCACCGCAATTGGTCGTTGGCGCATTTCCTCACGGCCTCTGGGAATCTACATCACGATTGCGCCAAAACTCTCGGCACGTATTTTCATCAATGCGCACTGGAAATGACGTGCTCTCAGTTGGCTAAATCTGGCCGATTTTTAGCTGGTTTAGGGCCTTCACACAACCTAATTCCCGCCGCTCATGTCCGCAGCATCAACGCGGTGATGCTCACTTGCGGACACTACGACGGCTCGGGGGAATTTGCCTACCGTGTGGGCTTTCCGGGCAAAAGCGGCGTGGGCGGAGGGATTTTAGCGGTCGTTCCTGGCAAGGCCTCGATCGCCGTTTGGTCACCCGGTTTGAATGCCAACGGCAATTCGCTTCGGGGGGCAGCGGCTCTCGAAAAGCTCTCTAATGCCACCGGTTGGTCAATCTTTACTGCGGGTTTGTGATTGCCCCAGTAACATTTAAGGATCTACAGCTACTGAGCAATTTGGTAGCCAGCCGTACTTTTTACCAACTGCGCTTCAGTGAAGAGTAGACCATTTTGGTCTGTATTAGCTCTAGGACAGTCGTTGATGTTGATGCAACACCTATCCCGTGGTATACAAAGACTACGTCTGTGTAACATCATGCTTGTAATTTGACGACAGCAAGACAGTAGTAGCTCTC
>JBMYWE010000472.1:0-2483 GCA_049607125.1 Granulosicoccaceae bacterium
GTAGGGATAAATAAATTTTGGCGTGGTCGTGCCAACCGTGTAGCCCGCAGCCTGAAAGCGGTGAGGCGTAAAATCCATATTTTGCTGCGGCATGTTGTTGGCTGAGGTCTGCGCCTCCATAAGAATTTGATTAGCCATAGCTATGTTATCACGTTTAAGTGAACGCTTACCTGTTAGCGGGCCAGCAATATGAGCGGCGAGTCCATAGATGACTGCAAGCTTTTCATTAGGCTGCCAGAATTTGACGATATTTTGTCGGCGCGCATAGACAAGAGTTGCGTTCGCCTCATTGGTTCTGATGTATTTACGAGCGAGCTCTAAGTCATAACCGACTTCAAACTGTGCGAATGTAGTGAGGTGCCAAGGCTGAAGACAATCCTCAGGCCAAGCATAGTCATAAGTAAATTCAGGAACGGCTGAGCCGGAAGCCAAGCCAGAAGTACTCGACCGATCCTGAACCACAGCCAACGCAGTTTGCACTCTTCCAGAAGGAAAATGAGCAGCTGCCTGTACTGTATCTACCACCAAATCATACCAGAGTGCTGTAGTTTCCGCTTGGGGAGTGACTTCAGACTCAGATGAAATAAGCGTCCTCGAGTTAACCTCGCTGAGTGCTTGATTTTTAATGTCGAGGGCGCTTGTGGTCATTTAGGAAGCCTTTGGTGTCGCTACTTTTGCGGGCGCGTCAGCAGCTTTTGCCTTTTTGAGTGCGTCGAGTTCTTTTTGCAAAGCCGCCAACTCGTCGTCAGCCTTTTGCAACTCGCTTGCGTGCTCATCTTTCAGCTTCTGCAACGCAGCGTTTTGCTTCTCAGCAATTTGTTTCTCAATGGCTTTCTGAGCTTTTCGATCAGCCTTCAGCTCTTTTTCGCGCTCTTTAGCTTGATCGCTGGCATCAGTTGAGTCAGAGGGGGGTTTAACCCCCTCCGGCCAATCAACGATTTCGTTGGCTGGCAGAACCTCATGACCATTATGCGCAGGACGCTTAAGGATCAATTTAGGCATTAGTTAACTCCTTCTGGGAATGGTTCCCAATCCTGAGCGTCAAGCACGATGAATGCGTTAACGGCTCCGGCGGAAATTGTGGCAGAGCGCGCGACAAGAACACCCATAAAGCCTTCGTTTGTTTGCGTACCTGACGGAAGTGGGATGCCGTAGCGCTTGCCCAAAGCCAGGTTTGCGACTGATACTGGTCCGATCTGCATAAGCGAGTTAGCGGAACCGTCATTAGCGATTGTAGCTGTTGCATCAGTTGCAAGCTCAAAACCAACTGTGCCCGCACCCGCAAAAGCTGTTGTGACTGTAATCATCAACATGGCTTTGTGCGAAGAACCGACACGGAATTGAGACCCCTCAAGGTCTTTGCCTGCACCAATAAGAGCTTTACCAGCTGCGCCAGAACAATCTGCTGCACTAGCGAAGTAGAGTTGATCGTCAAGGATCATAGTAGTCTCCTTAAGTTACTTGCGCTTCATCGACAGCAAGGCGATCGACGCGGCGAAGAGGAATGTCATTCCACGTAGCAGTACGATGACCACCAATGTTCTGATATTCCAGGGTTGAGTTTTTAGTGCCGCTTGCCAATTGCTGACGGAACTTGGTGAGAACAGCGCGGGCCATATAGAAGACCGCATTGCCGCGAGAGAGGTTAGGAATACGCTCAATCGCTTCAAACATCAGGGAGGCCAGATTGGCGCCGCCCGAGGCAACATCAGCAGAAAGTGCTGAGAAGTCGATGTTTGCGATACGAACGACATAGCGCCAGTCTTTCAGAACCAAACCCGCGTCAACAGCAAAGTGTGTGACGTAAGCTTCGTACTGAGACCCGTCCGCGTTGCGAACAGTGTCTTGGCCTTTGTCGTTGATTTGGATGCCCGAGGTAGAACCTTTCGGCACAATCCCATGACAAGTCATGTCGCCCCAAACAACCAGCCAAATTGAGCGGTTATCGGAACCTGTGCCGCCCGCATCAACAATGTTTTCACCGTTAGCTGCGGCTTTGTCATTGTAACGAACAGCAAACCCATCGAAACGCTCAGGGTTGATTGTGGTGTTGCCGTAGAACAGCGTTTCCACAAGGTCTTGCCCCATGCCTTCGATTTGCGCGGTTGCTTCACTGAGGCGAAATTCTTTCGAATTGCCGTTCAGGTTAGCTTCACGAACATCAATCTGGTTGTACGCTTCAAGCATACCAGTGGTGTCAGTGACCTGCGCACGAGTTGATTTAGTGGGCTGTACGCCTTGGTAGAGGCGACGCCACGTACCATTAGGGATACCAGTCCGGATTGTGGATCGGTGGCCTGTAGGGAGGTTGCCCTCCATAAAGGACCAATCGGCCATCGCCTCATTCGTCTGATTGAGGACTTCAGCCACAGCAGCGACAGACCCATCAGGGTCCATAGCGTTTGCCATGTCTAGCATTGATGGGTATTGCGCCATCTATTTCTCCTTAGTTTGGAAACATGCGATCAGCAAGATGCCGCTCG
>JBMYWE010000473.1:0-2481 GCA_049607125.1 Granulosicoccaceae bacterium
CCGTCACCAATTGCCGTGCTGGCAGAGGCCGTCACGCTGATGGCATAAACATCATAGAACTCACCACGAGAGTATTTAAATCCAGTGGTCCCCACGTTTGCAATATTATTCGCCGTTACGTTAAGCTCAGACGAAGCTGCATTGAGCCCGCTTAACCCCAATCCAAATGCCATGCTTTTTCCTCAGTATCCTTACTTTTTAATTGTGTTAGCTAGAGCCCTAGCTGACTAACTTCTGACAGAGGTTTTGCCCCTAGGCCAGCAAGATTCAACACGACATCTTTGCCATCGCCGCCCATCGAAACACTGTCAACCCGACTTCCCATAAGCGTCTTAAGCGACTCAGGCCCCTGCGCACCCGCGCCGGTAGCCGTAACTGCATAATGCCCAGCCGGTACTCGCGTCCCATCTTCAAGAACTCCGTCCCATGAAAATGACGCCAGTCCAGCGGGCTGGCTGGGCAAGTCAATCGAAGCGAGGATCTCCCCGCCAATACTTTCGATCAACACCTGCATATTGCCTACACCCTCTGGCACCTCAATAGCCCCACTCAGGTTATGCTCCTCCCCCAACAGGCCGACATCACCCTCAGTCAATACACTCTTGCCAACAAGCGAGGCGGCATCTGAGGCATCTGCTGCGGTCATGGCAGCAGTCAAATTGTCAAAGCTGGTCTGCAGCTCTCCAATCCCTGACACCGTCCCGAACTGCGCAAGCTGAGCTATAAAGTCACCATTTTCCATTGGTGCCAGCGGATCTTGGTTTTGCAACTGCGTCGTCATCAACGACAAAAATTCTTCCTGTCCCAGCTCTTTGTTTGCCTGTACCTCATCGCTGGTCTTTGAGTTGATACTCAGATCACTCAACACAGATGAACTACTCGTAGCGCTCACATCCGCCATTGCTTATCTCCGCTGTCGTTGCTCTATTGACCAAGGCTCAGCGTTCGCTGAAGCATTTGTTTTGTGGTATTGAGAACCTCTACATTTGCCTGGAAGCTACGGGAGGCAGACATCATGTTGACCATCTCCTCCACAACACTTATGTTCGGCGAGTAGACATAGCCCTCTTCGTCAGCCAGTGGGTGACCAGGAGAAAACTGAGCGAGAGCCTCAGTCTCGTCTTCCAATACACCTGCCATCTTGACTCCGGTGGTGTGTTGCTGGGCTTCCAGCATCACAGCTTTAAAAACAGGATGGCGTGCCTTATACACTTCTTGCTTGTCACCAGCTAGGGTGTTGGCATTCGCCATATTAGATGCGGTGATGTTTAAGCGCAGAGACTGCGCCGACATAGCAGAGCCAGCGAGATCAAAATTATCGAAAAGTGCCATGACTATTGACCTTTGATGGCGTAGCTGATGCCTTTGAACTTACTGCTCAAAAAGCTCAGGCTCGCCTGATACATGAAAGTGTTTTCAGCAAAGCGCGTGTGCTCAGCTTGGGTGTCAACGGTATTACCGTCGAGTGCAGGTTGAGTAGGGGTGCGGTACATGAGCTCTCCGCCCAAAGCGGGGTCATGTGTCGGCAAGTGCGCCTGGTGGGTCACTTGCATCTGCACACTATTGGGCTGTTGGCGTTCTGCGGCTACCGCGAGCACTTGCTTAAAATCTACATCACGCGCTTTAAAGTTTGGCGTATCAGAGTTTGCAATATTTGAGGCGATAACACTGGATCGCTGACTGCGCAGCTTTAATGCGTTGTCGTGAATACCCAGTGCCTTGTCGAGTGCTGCTTCCATGCATCTTCTCGGTTTGTATAGGAGATGCCTGGGTCAGTGCAGATGATATGCCAGCGGATAGTCCAAAAAGCACTTCGCTGCTCAATCACACTATCTAGCTACGCGCTGCCGTCGATTCTCTTGCTTCTAGCCAGTGATAAAAAATTTAGCGACACCAACGCGCTTTGTTAAAGTCGACGATGCATCGGCAACAAGCGTCCAACCTTGCCGTTTCTAGAGTAGAAAAGGAAAACAATTTCCCTTTGAGCCAATCGCAATTATCTGGAACAAACCAGTCGGTACACATGTGTGAGTGAACACTTTATTAAGCAATTCGTTTGAATAGGTTTCGCTACAACAAATATAGCGAGCTCTCCTCAGTCACCGGGGCGAGACTAATTAGCCCAGCTGCTTGTGTATGCAAACAAAGCAACTTATGCCAATGAGGTAAATAAATGCATTGCCGGAATGGCAATTGCTTGAATAACTACAATTGAGATGTCACGGAAGACACCATGTTAAAACTGAGAAGGGCGATTGTCTTCGCTCTCGCGATTAGCAGTGCCAACGTACCGGCGGCCAGCCGACTGCATGCGCCCGAAGCCATCAGCGCTGCCGCCGAAGACTTTCTTCGCGCCTACCCTTTCGAATCTAAATACCCTGTTGAGTTCGAACTCAACCCACTGTCAAACCGACTTCGCCTAGCCTATTGCTCAGACCCTATCAAAATAGAGTTTAGCCAGAACGCCAAGCGCTACGGCAA
>JBMYWE010000474.1:0-2478 GCA_049607125.1 Granulosicoccaceae bacterium
AAGCTTCGCTGCCAACCACAGAATCAGGCTAATTTGCCGAAGGTGCCCGTGCTTTTTAAGTCGCTAAAGATCTGCTTCAGTTTGCAGACTCGACACAGCGAATAGCTTCGCAGGGGTCGGTGCATCGGGTACAATGCGCGTTTTGAAGAGTAAGACGGCTGCGCAATGAACCCCAATTTTCTCGAATTTGAACAACCCATCGCCGAGCTAGAAGCGAAGATCCGTGAACTCAAACTCGCCACCGCCGATGTGGATATCAATCTGACCGAGGAAATCGCGAAACTGCAAGACAAGCTGCAGTCTTTGACTGAGAGCATTTTTAGCAAATTGACCCCTTGGCAGGTCAGCCAGTTAGCGCGTCACCCGCAGCGACCCTATTCTCTCGATTACATCGAACGCATCTTTAGCGACTTCGAAGAGCTACACGGCGACCGTCACTTTGGCGACGACGCTGCCATTGTTTGCGGCTTAGCGCGTTTGCAAGGTCAGCCCATCATGGTGGTCGGCCAACAAAAAGGCCGAGAGACCAAAGAAAAATTGCGCCGCAATTTCGGCATGCCTCGCCCCGAAGGGTATCGCAAGGCTTTGCGTGTGATGGAAATGGCCGAGCGTTTCAAGCTGCCGGTCATTACGCTGATTGACACCACGGGCGCTTGGCCTGGCATTGACGCCGAGGAGCGCAACCAGTCTGAAGCCATTGCTCGTAACCTGATGGTCATGGCTGAGCTGAAGGTGCCCATTATTGCCACGGTGATCGGCGAGGGGGGGTCAGGCGGCGCGCTGGCGATCGGTGTGGCCGACCGTGTCAACATGCTGCAGCACAGCACGTATTCGGTGATTAGTCCGGAAGGCTGTGCTTCTATCCTTTGGAAAAACTCTGAAAAAGCTGGAGATGCCGCCACGGCGATGGGTATAACAGCTGATCGCCTCAAAGAGCTCGAATTAGTCGATACAGTAATTGAAGAGCCGCTGGGTGGCGCTCACCGAGACTTTGACGCTACCGCGCAGTCCTTGAGTGATGCGCTGGTCGCTTCACTCAGTGAAGTCAGTGCACTTGATACCCAAGAGCTGATCACTCAGCGTCGAGCGCGCCTGCGCGCCTACGGCCGCTTCATCGAAGCTTGAACCCCGTCGGCCTAGCGCTCGCCTCATTGCGGCGGCGCTTTCCCGATGTTCAGTCGGTGGTGATCGCCTATAGCGGCGGCCGTGACTCCCACGTTTTACTGCATGCGGCAAAACAGTATGCCGGTGTGTCGGTGCGTGCATTGCACGTAGCTCACGGTATGCAAAGCGCCGCTGCGCACTGGCCCGACCACTGCGCGCAAGTGTGCAGCGCGTTGGAGATCCCCCTTCAATGTCTATCCGTCGATGTCAAAACCTCGGGGCAAGGGCTAGAAGCTGCCGCTCGCGAAGCACGCTATCGAGCCTTCGAGCAAAATTTGCAACCATCAGACTTGTTGTTGCTGGCGCATCACGCGCAGGATCAGGCCGAAACCTTATTGTTGCGGTTGCTGCGCGGCACGGGTTTGCGTGGCATCGGCGCAATACCCGAGCAGCGGCGCTTGGGGCAAGCTTTTCTATGGCGTCCACTGTTGTGCGTCGCAGAGTCCGATATTGCACACTATGCCTCAGAACAGCGGCTGCAATGGATTGAAGACCCGAGTAATACAAGCTTGAAACACGATCGAAATTACCTGCGTGCTCGCGTTTTACCCACGCTTGTCGAGCGCTGGCCGCAAACGGCAAGCCAGCTCAGTGGTG
The DNA here is from genome assembly GCA_049607125.1 of Granulosicoccaceae bacterium. Lineage (GTDB taxonomy): Bacteria > Pseudomonadota > Gammaproteobacteria > CALCKW01 > CALCKW01 > CALCKW01. The sequence continues at coordinate 1,762 of JBMYWE010000474.1, forward strand.
CGGCGCGTAAAGCCGCAGAGGCAGAGCAGCTTCTCGAGGAGTTGTTAACGCCTGTTCTCGATCAGATGATCAATGAAGCGGGTGGATTAAACGGCGAGAAGTTAAAGCTGGCTCCTTCTAAGCAACAGCCTTACCTAGTGCGATTTTGGTTGGCACGGCATGCTGACCAGATGCCAACTGAGGCTCAATTACGCGTGTTGCTGCGCGAGGTCGTGGGTGCTCGACGCGATGCCGACCCGAAGCTGCAGCTGCTCGGTGGCGAGATTCGCCGACACCGAGATTATCTCTTCTGGGTCGACGCTTCGGCCTTTGACTGCCCCGAGCCTACCGAGTGGTCGGACCGAGAGTTGGCGCTCAATTTTGGCGTGCAGCGTTTGTCGATGTCATCTGAATTTGGTCAGCAATTACTCATTCCAAAGGGCGCGCAAGTGCAGATTCGCTGTCGATGTGGCGGCGAGCGTATTCGCCTGCGCAGTGGCGAGCGCCCGTTGAAAAAGGTGATGCAGGACCTCTCTGTGCCCAGTTGGCAGCGCGACAGTACACCTTTGCTTTACGTGGACGGAGAGTTGGCGGCCATTTGGAATTATTTAATTGCACCGAAATTTAAAAAAATATAATAAAAACAAAGCAGTGCATTTTCTTGCCGCCTGAGCGTGGCTTGTCGTTGAGCGCGTAGGTTGTTATTCTGGTGCGCCATACGCGACGGCATTCGCCAAA
>JBMYWE010000475.1:0-2477 GCA_049607125.1 Granulosicoccaceae bacterium
ACCTTCAACGGGTTCACCGAATTGACCGGCTCACTAATACCGTAGCGCACTGGCTCTACTTCGGCGGCAAAGGTACCGAACAACTTGTCCCACACAATCAAAATGCTGCCGTAGTTCTTGTCCCAGTATTGGGGGTTCGAGCCATGGTGCACGCGGTGGTGCGACGGCGTGTTGAAGATCGCCTCGATAGGCCGGGGAAGCTTATCAATGACTTCCGTGTGCAGAAACGTTTGGTACAACAATCCAACCGCCGTCGAGAACAACACAACAAATGGATCAAAACCAATCAGCACAAGCGGCAAATAGAAGAACACTGGCCAGAAGCTGTCCATTGGCCCAAAGCGCAGCGCCACAGACATATTGAAGTAAGGCGAGGAATGATGAACCGTATGAGTTGCCCAGGCTGCGGCCACACTATGCTCAAAACGGTGCTCCCAGTAGTAGACGAAATCTGCCAGTAGCAAACACAGGCCCAGTGTTAGCCAGTTCGTGTCGATAGTAAAAAGAGAGTACTCCGACGCTAGCGACAAACCGTAGACATACAGTATTCCGAACAACAGGAACTCAAGGGCAAGGGACATCGCCTGGGTAAGAAAATTTGTCGCCACATCGCCGATAAGTCGCCAGCTTTGGCTTTTTAGAAAGAAGTATCGAGCGAGCTCCAAGCCGAGAATTCCAAGTGCCGCCAAAAAGACCCATTCGTCGAGAGCCACCTCCCAGCGGGCAAGCGACTGCATGGGTATTGCCGTTGTAAGCGCACTGATCAAGGAATCCATAAATCAACCGTTTTTTATCGATTTGGATAATTTACGGTCGCAATGTTATTTTGTCAAACTGGATAATTAAAGACGAACTGATGCCTAGACCCAGCAAACGAGATGAACGCCGCGAGGAGATTCTTAAGGCCTACGGTCGCTGCCTGGCGAGATTCGGTGTTGAAGGCTCGACCCTAGAACGCGTGGCCAACGAAGCGGGTCTGGCACGAGCGCTGATCCGACACAATGTGGGCAATAAAGATGAGCTGCTACTTGCGTTCGTCGAGTACTTCATTGCCCAAGACAATCAGAACACCGATGCCTTCTTTGCCGATCTACCCAAAAAAAACCGCGTGAAGGCGCTTGTTCGCTATCTGTTTGATTTCGATTACCCTCGCGACGATAGTACGCGCATTGGCAATGCGCTGTTAACTGCGGGGAGCGAGCATCCTGCGCTGGCAGCCAAGCTTAGAGCGTGGCCGAGCAGTTTTATTCGTCACCTGGATCGCGAGCTCGCGTCGGCCTTTCCAGAGGCAAAACCCAGGGCAAGGAAAGCAGTGGCGGCGGGAATTGCCAGCATTTACATCAATTGCGAGACTTGGAGCGAGCTGGGTGAGGACGCGGAATTTCGTTCGCAATCACTTCACGCGGTCGACCTGCTGCTAGCTTCTATCGCTGAGTAGGCCTTCACTTTTGCCGCCATTGCAGCACAGTCATATGGCGCGGGATCTGGCAGCACGACCGATCATTCGGGACGCTGACGCACCAAGCAGATAAGGGAAAACATGCTGATCAAGAGCCTACACGTGAGCTGCGCCTACGCGACGGGACTGAGTTTTTTACTCCGTGCAATTCTCGCCTTTTGTTACCCGTCGATACTTGAGCATCGATGGCTAAAGATCGTTCCGCATGTGCTAGACACGGTGCTACTTGCCTCGGCATTTACCATGCTCTTCATGTGGTCTTTGTCGCCACTTAGTACACCGTGGCTCCTGGCCAAAATCCTGGCACTGTTCCTGTATATTGCCTTTGGCCTGGTCACACTTCGATTTGGTACGAGCACTTGCCGTCGTCTTACTGGATTTATCGGTGGAGTCACGACCTACCTGTATATCGTGACCGTGGCGCACACCAAAACGCCTCTGCCATGGATGATGCTAGGCTGAGATTGATGATCACGCGCTTTACCATTCACTACCGCCTTTTCACAGACTCCTAACCAGGTGTGAGAATTCGGCGTGCGCTCTGGTTTTCGATCGGTTTACTCAGTCTCGCGCTGGGTGGAATCGGCATAGTTCTTCCCCTCTTGCCGACAACACCGTTTATTCTGGTGGCAGCCTTCGCATTTTCCAGATCATCGCAGCGCTGGCACAACTGGCTCCTCAGCCACCCCAAGCTCGGCCCAATGATAAAAGACTGGCACGAACACGGTGCGATCCGTCGCCGCGTTAAGCTGTTTGCGCTTGCTTCCATGCTCCTGGTTTTCACCCTGTCGCTCTGGCTGGGCTTGAGCAAAGCCGGACTGACCGCCCAAGCCGCAGTTTTAGCGCTCTGTGCCGTGTTTATTCTGACGCGCCCGGAACCACCCTCAAATCAGTAGGCCGTGAACTCCAAATGTGCTTGGACTAGTCGGCGCACTTCACGCGGTACCATGTTTCTCGACTCAGCGGCTCCAACGGATTCGCGGCAACGACATCAAAGCAATCATCGCCCACACGAAAG
>JBMYWE010000476.1:0-2475 GCA_049607125.1 Granulosicoccaceae bacterium
TTTTTTCCGCGATTTTTGTTGTTGGTCAGGGCGCAGTAGATCTCCGCTTTGCTCGGGTGAGCGGCAACCCACTCGGGGCGGTCCATAGTCGTGGCTCCAACGGCGCTGGCGGCCATACGAGTGTGAATGCATATATCGGCCGCCGTGGAAAACCCGGCGGTTTCGTCCAAGCCGTTCTTGCCGGGGCTCAATTCTATCCACTCGCCGGAGCCTGTTAGGTTCTCGTCGGCCTCACCGAAACGCGCCACGTAGAGAGTTCCCTCGGCTAGCAACTCCGCGTTGTTGGCGGTGTCTCCCTTGATGTAGCTGCCTTTAGAGATAAATCGGTAGAGGAACTCTCCGCGCTCGTCGTCACCCATGTAGACGACAACCTTGCCATTTTCGGCGACTACCACTTCGGCGTTTTCGTGTTTAAAGCGACCCAGAGCGGTGCGTTTCTTTGGGGTGCTCTCGGGGTTCATTGGATCAATCTCGACCACGTAGCCCGCGCGGTTGCATTCGTTGGGCACCTTGGAAATATCGAAGCGATCATCGAATTTATACCAGTTGTAACCCCAGTCCTCTTTGCCAACGCCATAGCGTTTTTGCTCGGCTGTGGGTTCACCTGTTTTGTCGCTAGAGGCGAAGTAGCCATTGAAGTTTTCTTCACAGGTGAGATAAGTGCCCCAAGGTGTGTCGCCATTGCCGCAGTTATTCCAAGTACCTTTAGACTGGTTGCCGGTAGGGTCGGCCTTGGTTTTTAGTAGGTCGTGACCTCGGGCGGGGCCGGTGATTTCCATCGGGCTATCGGCAGTGATGCGACGATTGTACCGTCCATCTATCTGCAGTTGCCATTGGCCGTTAACTCGCTTGACGTTGAAGACACTGACACCGTGTCCCGCTTTGCCTTTGCGCACGTCGTCGGCGGTGTTGATGCCCTCGGGGCAAATGATGTCTCGGTTGACGTATTCGTTGTTGACCACCATGACGCCTTCATCGTCTGACAAGGGGAAAAAGCTCATGCCGTCGTTGTTGTCGCCGAATGCGCGTTCCTGAGAGGCGCCAGTACCCCGGGTTTTATGATCGAACGGCACTCCATCTGAAAACAGCGGATCTCCCCAAGAGACAACCGTCTGCCAGGAGTAGCCCGTTGGCACTGTGATCGTGTCGTTGCTGTTTGCGGCGATGGCGGCGAAGCCCAGAGCTTTGCTGCTAGCTTGCGTAGTGGCTAGTGCCGTCGCGCTTCCTCCTGCGACAAATGCCGACACGCCAAAGGCGGTTCCGGTCTTGAGGAAACTACGTCGACTCACGGCGCGGTCTAGGATTCGCGAGAAGTCGTTGTCATCGGGACGCGGAGAATGTTTTTCGTCAAAGTCGTCAAAGCTGATCATGTTGGGCTCCTGCACTAGAATTTAGCGCTAAGTTAACGCAGTGATATTTCACCGCCATGACACGAGCTTGCGTGCTGTTCGACCCTGCTACGCTATTTGCAGAAAAGGGAGTGTTTGTTAGAAGGTAGTTTGGAGCAGGTACGCCAGCGCGGTGCATGATGGTCCACGGGGCTACGCAGTGGAGTTGGGGGATAAATCCGTTTTTTCACATCGGCTAGTTTTTAGCTTATTTTTAAAGCTCCTACCACGAAATAAGTCAGAGCTTGTAATAAATTAAAACCGCCTAGCAGAAAGTACCGCGTACTCAATGTGTCGGGTTCTTTGTCAGAGATGATAAGTGGCAGGCCATTGCTGGGTTTTCGCAGTTCATGAGTGACGGGTGTTTTGAGCCGCTTGTGTTGAATATTCCGCTTGGCTACTTGTCGAGCTCGTGCTCTTGCAGCTTCCCATTCTTGAACATCAATACGGCCGTCACCATCTTGATCGTACTCTCTCAAGAGCTGGTTTTGATCTGTTTTCCAACGACGCAGTACATCGCCCATTTCTCTATCAACATCGTGGTTGTCGTTGTCACCTCCGATCGTGCGGAGTTCGCCGAGCACATAGATACTGGCACCGGGTTTGAGGTAGGCAATATGGGTTTGATACAACCCTTGCTTTGGACTCACGCGGCTGCTACTGATGACGGTCGCACCCTCCGGGTAAACGACACAACGACCGCTACTGTCTTGAATTTGGAAAGGCGAAGTGCTGGTGCCCGAATCCACCACACGGTTGTTTTCTGTGACGGTGTAAGATTGCCATAGGCAGGGTGGACCCATAGCAACGCCTTGCGTGAGCTGGCCGGGTGCGAGGTCTCCAAGGCCGTGTAGTTCCACTAAGCCTTGCGCTGCGGTAGCCACTTTAGACGTTGCGGTGTCGGCAATGTAGCGATAGACGCGCCAGTGCGTTTTCCACAAAAAGCTGGCAACTATTGCGCTGCAAAGATAAATGGCGGCAAAGCGAGGGTTGCTTGCTAAGGTGGGTTCGGCGTAGAACAGCGATCCGCTGAGTACCAACAGGCCCATCGTCAGTGCCGTTGGTAGCCCGCCCGTGTATTGGCTGC
>JBMYWE010000477.1:0-2470 GCA_049607125.1 Granulosicoccaceae bacterium
GTACCTGCGCGCCCGTGGGCTGCCACAGCTCACGCACCGTTTGCACCGCCGTCGCACTGCTCTCGGGCAGCGGCGTGAGGATCACGCGCCTACTTTGAAATAGGTTCGCTCGGGCGGCGGCGACGCCACTGTTTTCACTCCCGGCAATCGGGTGCCCGGGTACAACGCGGTGCAAGCTGTCGGCAAATACGGCGCGTGCGTCCAGGGCAAAACTGCTTTTGACACTGCCCGCGTCAGTCACCACTGCATCAGCTGGCAAGACATCTTTGATAACGGCCATCACACTGCGCATGGCGCCCATAGGCACCGCCAACAACACAATACTGGCGCCGCTTACCGCCGCTTTGAGGTCGGTATCAAAACGATCAATCGCGCCGCACTCCACAGCCAACTGCAAGTTGTGCTCACGGCTGCCAGCGCCGACAATTTCTCCGACATAACCGGCTTCACGCAGTGCTAGCCCGAGTGAGCCCCCAATCAGACCGACGCCGACTATCACCAGAGAGGGTTTGAGGCTCGGTGCTTCGATGCCGCTCAATCGTCCGCCCGGGGGTAGGAGCCGAGCATCTTGTACATACCCACTTCACTTTTCAGCGCGGTCAAACCCTCAACCATGTGCGGATCTTCGCAGTGGCCGTCGATGTCTATAAAAAAGCAATACTGCCAACCAGCTCCCTGCATGGGCCTAGACTCAATACGCATCATGTCGATGCCACGATCGGCCAGTGGCGAGAGAAATTTGTGCAGCGCACCAGGTTGATTGCGCGCGGAGACCAACAAGGTCGTTTTATCCTTGCCGCTGGGTGCTACTGGGCGGGTACCTATCACCAAAAAGCGCGTGGTGTTGGAGGAATCATCTTCAATGTGCAACTGCTGCACTGGAATATTGTAGAGCTCGGCCGCGGCATCGGAGGCAATCGCCGCCGTCTCTTTGTCTTCAGCGGCGAGCCGCGCGCCTTCGGCATTAGATGACACGGCTACTCGTTCGGCATCCGGCATGTTGACATCCAGCCAGCGGCGGCACTGTGCCAGCGCCTGCTGATGCGCCAACACCCGCTTGACGTTTTTAATATCGTGTTCATGGCTGAGCAAACAATGGTGAATGGGCAGCAACACCTCGCCACATATAACCAAGGGCGAATCGCGAAACAAATCCAGCGTATGGGTGACTGCGCCCTCGGTGGAGTTTTCTACCGGTACCACGCCGTAGCGCGCGCGTCCCGCTTCAACTTCGCGAAAGATGTCTTGTATCGAGGCCAAGGGCAACTTCGTCGGGCCGTGTCCAAACTGCTTTTGCGTCGCCTGCTCAGTGAACGTGCCGGCCGGGCCAAGATAGGCCACGGTCATGGTCTCCTCCAGCGCTAAGCAGGCGGAGATCACCTCTTTGAAAATGGCCCGGATCGCCGTGTCGGGCAAAGGGGTGGTGTTGCGCTCAACCTGACGGCGCAGGATTTGCGCCTCGCGCTCGGGCCGATAAAACACAGCATCAGGGTCAGCGGCGGTTTTGATCTCGGCGACTTGCTCGGCGAGTTTGGCCCGTCGATCAAGCAACATCAGGATATCCTGATCAACTTGATTGATGCCCAAGCGAACTTCGTTTAGTTTTTCTTCATCGCTGCTCATGCTTCACCCATGCCGCTGTTCAAAGTCACCCATAAAATCTACCAGCGCATCCACCGCTTCTTGTTCCACCGCGTTGTACAAGCTGGCGCGAATGCCGCCCACCGCCTTGTGCCCTTTGAGTGCCTGTAGACCGGCCGCGTCAGCCTCAGCCACAAACACAGGCTCAAGCGCGGGGTCAGCGAGGTTGAACACCACGTTCATGCGCGAGCGCCAAGCGGGATCGACGAGGTTATTGTAAAAGTTGGAAGCATCTATACGCTGGTAGAGCGTGCTGGCCTTTTGCTTGTTGCGCGCCTGCATGGCCGACAACCCGCCCTGCTCTTTAAGCCACTGCAACACCAAGCCAACCAAATACCAACTGTAGGTAGGCGGCGTATTGAGCATTGAGTCCGTGGCTTCTTGCGCCTTGTAGCTCATCACCGGCGGCACGGCGGGCCCGCAATCTTGCAACAGATCACGCCGACAAATAATCAGAGTAATGCCTGCGGGCCCCATGTTCTTCTGCGCGCCACCATAAATAACACCAAAGCGAGACACATCCAGCGGTTCGGACAAGATGCTCGACGAATAGTCCGCCACCAAAGGCACATCGCCAGTGTCGGGGACGCCCGGAAACTCGATGCCGTGCACTGTCTCGTTCGGGCAGTAGTGCACGAAGGCGGCATTGGGATCGATGTCCCACGCTGAGGAATCATGGCCACGTCGGTAGTCCAGCGATTCGGCGTCACAGAGCACACGGGCATTGCAGAGTTTGCTGCCCAGCATCTGCGCCTTGCGCGACCACATACCGGTGATCGCGTAGTCGACGCTTTGCTTGTCGCCAAGCAGATTCCAGATGAGCGCACTG
>JBMYWE010000478.1:0-2469 GCA_049607125.1 Granulosicoccaceae bacterium
CGGATTCTATGAGCACTGCAACGTCGGCAAAAACCCATACCCCTATGATGCAACAGTATTTGCGCATCAAGGCCGAACACCCCGATGAACTTCTCTTTTATCGCATGGGCGACTTTTACGAGTTGTTCATGAGCGATGCCCAGCGTGCGGCACAGCTGCTGGATATCACGCTAACCGCCCGCGGCAGTAATGGCGGACAGCCCATCCCTATGGCCGGCGTCCCTTACCATTCTGCAGAAGGCTACATCGCCAAACTGATCAAAATGGGTGAATCCATTGCTATTTGTGAGCAAGTGGGAGACCCCAACACCAGCAAGGGACCCGTCGAGCGCAAAGTGGTCCGTATTATTACGCCCGGAACGCTAAGCGACGAAAGTTTTCTAGACGAACGCCAAGACAATCTGCTCGTGGCCATCGCAACTCATGACAACCAACACGGCATTGCTGCGTTGGACATCAGCACGGGGCGTTTTTCCGTCCAAGAAATCACAGGTGAAACAGCACTTCTAAATGAATTAGCGCGCTTGCGCCCGGCCGAGCTGCTCTTGGATGAGTGTCAGGAATACATCGACACCATTACCGAGCATAAAGGAACCCGCCGCAGACCCAGCTGGTACTTTGAAACCGAAACCGCCGAACGGTTACTCAAAGAACAATTTAAAACCCGCAGCCTGCAAGGATTTGGCTGTGCTGACATGCCTCTTGCCATTGCCGCTGCCGGTTGCCTATTGCAATACGCCAAAGACACTCAACGAAGCGCTCTGCCACACTTGCGATCATTGCAAGTAGAACAGCAATCCGACAGTGTTATTCTTGATGCAGCGACACGAAAAAACTTAGAGTTGGATATCAATCTGTCAGGCGGTCAAGATTTCACGCTGGCTTGGGTTATGGATCGTAGCGCAACCGCGATGGGTAGCCGCCTTCTCAGACGCTGGATGCACCAACCGCTACGCAATGTGAGCCTACTGAAAAAAAGACAGGCCGCCGTCCAAGCGCTCCTCAAACAAGATCACTTCGACACCATTCAAAGTATTTTAAAACCCATCGGAGACATTGAGCGCATTTTATCACGCGTAGCCTTGCGGTCCGCTCGACCTCGAGACCTTGCAAAATTGCGCGATGCACTGGGCTATTTACCAGGATTACAACAAGCTTGTTCAGACCTAACCGCACCGCTTGTTAAACAACTCTGTAAACGCATCGGTGAATTTCCGGCACTGGTTGCCATGTTAGAAAAAGCCGTGGTTGAGAACCCTCCTGTTGTCATTCGTGATGGCGGCGTTATTGCCGAAGGGTTCGATCCAGAACTGGATGAGTTACGCGCCATCAGCGAGAATGCAGGCGACTATTTAGTGCAAATTGAAACCCGCGAACGCGAGAAAACGGGTATATCAACCCTCAAAGTTGGCTACAACAGAGTTCACGGTTACTTTATCGAGATCAGCAAAGGCCAGGCTGACTCCGCGCCAGCGGAATACGTACGACGCCAAACACTCAAAAACGCTGAGCGTTTTATTACACCAGAACTTAAAACCTTTGAAGACAAAGCGCTCAGCAGTAAAAGCCGCGCACTTGCTCGAGAAAAAGCCTTGTACGAAGAATTGATCGACAGCATCGCCGAAAGCATTGCGCCTCTTCAAGACAGCGCAGCAGCCCTTGCTGAGCTAGATGTATTGACCAATTTTGCAGAACGGGCCAGTACATTGAACTGGGTTGCACCCAAATTAGTCAACACACATGACATACGGATCGAACAAGGGCGTCACCCTGTTGTTGAAGACATCATCGAGGACCCCTTTGTTGCTAACGATTTGCACCTCGACAGCAAACGTAAAATGCTGATCATCACCGGCCCGAACATGGGCGGTAAATCGACCTACATGCGCCAAGTGGCTCTGATTGCGATCATGGCATACATGGGGTCTTTCGTTCCTGCAGCCCAAGCAACACTAGGCCCGCTGGATCGTATTTTTACTCGCATGGGCTCAAGTGATGACACAGCCGGTGGCCGTTCAACTTTCATGGTGGAAATGACAGAAACAGCCAATATCCTCAATAACGCAACCGCCGAGAGCTTGGTGTTAATGGATGAAGTCGGTCGCGGCACCAGCACCTTCGATGGGCTGTCACTGGCTTGGGCATCAGCAGAACATTTGGCCAAAGCGTCAAAAGCCTACACCCTTTTTGCAACGCACTACTTTGAAATGACCGCACTGGCTGAGCAGCATGCACAAGTGGACAACGTGCATTTATCAGCAACAGAGCACAAAGACCGATTGATCTTTATGCACCAAGTGAAGCCTGGTGCTGCCAGCCAAAGCTATGGTTTGCAAGTCGCTCAGTTGGCCGGCGTTCCCGGCAATGTCATTCAAGAAGCCAAACAAAAATTGCTAGAGCTAGAAGAGGGAAAAACCGGCATTACAACCGAAAATCCCAAGGCAGACGCAAGCCAAGCTCCCCCCACTC
>JBMYWE010000479.1:0-2461 GCA_049607125.1 Granulosicoccaceae bacterium
AATCAAGTAGTGTGCACCAAAAAATAAGTCATGGAAAACAATAACATCGCAGTAGGATTAGACATAGGAACCACTAAAATAGCTTGTCTTGTAGGAAGACAAAACGAGCATGGAAAAATAGAAATCCTAGGAATGGGAGTTTCTGAGTCTGTGGGAGTAACCAGAGGCGTGGTATCTAACATAGAAAAAACAGTAGCTTCTATAAAAGCAGCTGTGGTAGAGGCTGAGAAAAACTCTGGCTTCTTGTACAACCGACGCTCGCTTAGCGGCGGGTACATAATCCTCTTTGATGTTACCGAGCGCATTTTTGAGCAGTGTAGTCATCTGAGCTCGCCAAACGGGCAAGCCTGAGATATGCAACACATACTGCGCAGGTGTCTGTGGCTTTGCCTCGCTCAGCTCCGGGTCTTTTTCCGGATTTTGCGTGTATCGATGGTGGGCAAAGTGGAAACAACGAAACCAGCTCGGGCCAAGGAAGAGTAAAAACCCACAGACCATGGCAACCCGATCATTCACCGCCGCCGTGGCAAAGGGCGTGCGATGCATGGTTTCGTGTAGCAAGGTAAATAAAAAAACAATCAGGACACCAAGCGGCAGCATCAGCACCGGCCAGAGCGGTAGTTTGAGCAAAACAAGCGTAGCCAGCAAAACAATACCACCCACGTGCACCGCCAGATGCTTGTAGCCAGCCATATCAGACTTTTGTGTCAGCTCAGCGCGCTGACTCACACTTAGCGAACGCACAAACTCTTGTTGCTTCAAAACTCCCTCCCAGTTCAGCGCAATGGGTGCGGAACAGGGTCTTTCGCCCGGCGCCAATAACGCGAGAACACAGCCCGATAGTGGGGATACACATAGCCCCCATTGCGCTGCAGATATCGTTCGCGCTGAGAGTCATACAAACCGGGAAGCTCAAACCAACACACCCGTGGATGCATATGGTGCACTAGGTGATAATTATTGTTGAGAAACAAAAAGGCAAAAAAACCGCGATCCTCTATCACCACCGTGCGACCGGGCACCGAAGGGTTAGCCCGGTGTTCCAGAAAGGTCCGCACCCGCAACAAAGACAACGCCAGATATGCTGCTAGGCCATAGGCCAAAGCGGAGAGACTACCGGCCACATTGAGTGCAAATAACCACGGCGCCAGAGTTATGCCGTGCACAAGGTAGGCATGGATAATCGCTCTGTCCCCTGCGCACATGGCAGAGCAATCCTTGTGGTAAAAACTCCACATGCCAATGGCTGGGCCCACCAATAGCCGGCCACTCAAGGTATTGTTAAACCGAAGTAGCTTGCGCTGCCACTGAGGAAGTTGAACCCACACTGCAGGGTCTAAATAGTTGCTCTCTGGGTCGTCGTAGGGATCGGTTAGCCGTTCATCGATATGATGTTCTAGGTGCGTGTCACGAAACCGACGGTAAGGTACAAACAAGCCGAAGGGGATACAGACCAGCAGTTCATTGAGCCAAGCCTTGGCAAAGGGATGCCCATGCAAAACCTCATGCTGAAGTGACGAGTGCAACGCCAGCATCACCGACAAAAGCACAACCACCAACCACGTTGGCCAAGCCTGGCTGGCCAAACTCAAATAGAGTATCGCGGCTGAGCAGAAGACGATCAAACCCAAGGTGGGCCACTCTGCGGGCCTATTCATGCCGTGGCTTGCCGTGCTTGGTGAGCCTACGCCAACGCACCAAACACTGAACTCGGTTTAGTTGCGCAAACTCTGTTGGTATGGCAAGGCGACTGATCATGGCCCCCAGCATAAGGCCAATTGGCACCCGGCGAAAGCGCAAAATGCGACATGTGAGAGACAAGCCAGATGACACGCGTAGGCTTGCGTCTCAGCGTTTTATTGCTGCAGGCGCACTATTTTCTTAGGTAGCCTACCGCCCCCGAAACTGACCAGCCTAGCTCGTGTGGCAAGGGCTGGAACAGCGCGCGAGCTCGGCTCCAAAACATCCGAAAACCAGTAGGCACCCACTGAGCAGTGCCTACTGGACCCTCGGGCCTCGCCTGGATATTTCATCGTTGCTGAAAAGCTCGCGCAGGGATTTGCTTTTCACGTCTATTGTTCGCAGGAACACTGTTGTGTGTTCTATTGCCGACTGCGACGGCACGTCCCGGACTACGCGTCCCTAAATCAATTTGCGGAGAATCAAAAAACTGACGAGGAATCGTGTGGATCGAGAATTACCCGGGCTAGAATCGGTAGCTCAACCCCAAAGCGGCAGTCAGCCTCGCCTCGTTAAAAGCGTCTTCAATTTCACGCTTTTCCTTGTTGATGTCGGCCTGCGTGACGGAATCAGAGGTCGACGTTAAGCTTACCTTTGCATCGTCCAAGGGCTTCATCACACCCAGCTCAGCAAAGAAACTCAAGCCGCTCTTTCCCGCCAGCTTGTTACCCCACCCAATGCCCAAATAAGGAGCGACGGCTGATTGGTCAATCGTGGCCTC
>JBMYWE010000480.1:0-2458 GCA_049607125.1 Granulosicoccaceae bacterium
CTCTGGCTACCCTACGTGTGGGGCTCGGAGGCCATCGCGTGGCGCACCGATATGTGGCAGCCCCCCAGCAAAACACTCAGCTATGGCGACCTCTGGCAACCCGAGCTAGAAGGCCTCCTGATGATGCAGCCGCACTCGGGCATGCTAGCAGCAGGTTTAGCTCTCGAAGCGCGCGGTGAGCTGGCACCGGGCGCTATGCGTGCAGCCTACGATAACGAAGACCAAATGCGGTTGACATGGCAGCAGGTAACGGCTTTTTGTGTGCGGCATAAATCGCAGGTTAAGTTGTTTTGGAATGACGCCAATGCACAAGTGAACGCCTTGCTGAACGAGGGGGTGATGGCGGGTCAAGCGTGGGACGGCCCTGCACTGGCGCTGCGTACCCACGGCGAGCCGATAGACTACCGCGCCCCGCGCGAAGGCGCGCTGGCCTGGGTGGACGGTTTTGCCCTATCCGGCGAGGCGAAAAATCTGCCTCAGGCCTATGCCTTTTTAGATTTTTGTTTCGACGCCCAACGCGCCGGTGAGGCGATCCGCGAGCACGGCTACAACTCCGCCGTTATAGGCGCAGAAAAGTTTGCTGACAAGGCGTACCGCGAAAATTATCAGGCAGCTTATCAGGCCGACGATGTACAAAATTTGTGGATTTGGCCCAGCGAGCCCGCGTGGTACGCCAAGGCGCGCAAAGAGTTTCGCAACCAGTTTGTCAACGCCTAGTGTTGTTTGGCGCTGTCCGCCTATCTCGATGGGGATCCAGCGACAAAAATTGCAACAACGACACCTGCGCCGAGGCAAAGCTCCACTTGTAGCTTTTCATTTCCTCGAGCTTTGATATCAGCTTGTCCTGCCTGGCCAACCGCCCTATGCGCAACTTAAGCTGCTCTATCTCGGCACTCACTTGCGCAGCTGTCTCTGGCCTCATCTGTCTAGAGAGCGAGTCGTAGTGGAAGTCTTCGGTGTCATTGTTTTGCAGTGTGAGGGCTATAAACTCTTGGTTTAATGCGCTGTAAGCTGCCTGTAGAGGCCCGTCTCGGTGCACTTTAAAAGGCGCGTCGTCGCGAACCCCCACGCGCCCACCGGGGCTTCTGGTGATCAACGCCAAAGCCTCGAGATCCCGCAGGTACAGCTCGATATCGGCGTCTGTCAGACCGTAGTGTGCCGCAATGGCCTCCGGGGGCTGCGGCTCACGCAATAGGGTGTAAAAATTTAGCAGCTGTGGGTAGCGTGCAAATGCCGCCTCAACTTCAGGAGGCAAGTAAGCCGCGCTGTCACTGTTGCGCTTGGCGGTGTCCATCAGATCGGCAAAAGAAATATCCAGCACATCGCATATGGTCAACAGGCGGCTGAACTTACAGTCTTTTTCGGCGAACAGGCGTTTGATGGTCGGCAGCGACAGTTGCAGCTCGTCGGCGAGCCGCTCGTAGCTCATGCCTTGCGCTTTTAGTGCGCGCTTCAACAAATCAAACACTTCACCTGATAGTTTTTGTTCCATGAGACCAAATCACCACGATTAGAATCATTAAACGATACCATATTGGCTATTTGATGCATATTTTGTCTCACAATGTGATCCTCTGGGCTTCTTTCAACCAGAGTAACTCAGCTCATGCAAAACTCTTCAAAAAAAACACTAACAACACTCGCCCTACTCGCTGCATACTCGACAGCCCATGCGTGGCAAGTCGACGGCTTCGAGCAGCCGGAATCCGCTGTGCTCGATGCAAGGCATCAGCGCATTATTGTCAGCAACATCAACGGCCACCCCGCAGAAGCCGACGGCAACGGTTATTTATCGGTGCTGAGTTTCGACGGCAAACTGCTCGACAGGCATTGGGTAGAAGGCCTAGACGCGCCCAAAGGTTTGGCGATCCACGGCGACGAACTCCTCGTGTCGGACCTAACAAAAGTGCACCGCGTCGACCTGTCCAGCGGCCAGTTACTGCAGACCGTTGAAGTTGATGGCGCCCAGTTTCTCAACGACATCAGCAGCGACGGCGAGCAAGCTTATATCTCAGATATGGTGGGACATGTTATCTACCGCTATGCCAATAACACAGTCGAGCCGTGGCTATCATCACCCAAACTGCCCCATCCCAACGGCTTACTTATCGACGGCGATAACCTCTTAGTGGCTACTTGGGGCGCCGAGATGCAGCCAGATTTCAGTACCAAAACCGACGGCGGCCTGTTTGCTGTGGACAGAGAAAGCCAGCTCGTGAGCGCCTTTGAAAGCACCCAAGCCTTGGGCAACCTAGACGGAATCGTGGCAAGACCAGACGGCTATTGGGTGAATGATTGGATCACCGGCGAACTATGGACTTTAGATAGCCACTTTGAGGTCATCGCGGTAGAGCACACCCGTACCGGGCTTGCAGATATTGGCGGCGGTCAAGGTGTTTTGCTGATGCCCTATATGCAAGACGGCATACTTGAAGTGCGCGGTCTAGGGAAACTCTGA
>JBMYWE010000481.1:0-2457 GCA_049607125.1 Granulosicoccaceae bacterium
GTAACTATCCATTATTGGGCGGTGAATATTATAAACTGCTACCCGCAGCTTGCAGCGGACGTTTGATCTTCGCGGGAGATGTTTTGTGGATCTGAAGTCGCGTGCACTGATTGAACTTTAGGAAGTGCTTTAGCTCCTTAGAGGCTGTCTAAAAAGCATCAATACATGCAATAAAGTCTGTACATTGTAATCTAACAGTTACAGAATGCCGGATGGACCAACGAGCAATCTATCCGAGCGACTTAACTGACAAAGAGTGGGACACTATAAAGAAGATCATCCCAGGGGAATCAAAGCTGGGGCGCCCTGCACGCTATGCCAAACGCGAGATCCTAAACGCTATATTTTATATCGTCCGTAGCGGTTGCGCGTGGAGAATGCTACCCCATGACCTGCCGCCATGGCGAATCTCTTACTACTACTTTATGAAGTGGAAGCAGCTAGGTCTGTGGCTCAAGATTCACGATCACCTACGCGACCTCGTTCGTGTCAAAGCCGGAAAAAAAAAGCCCCTACCGCTGCGATCATCGACAGCCAAAGTGTTAAAACAGCTAACCATGGAGGACTTCGTGGATATGATGCAGGCAAGAAAGTTACAGGAAGAAAGCGGCATATACTTGTGGACACACTTGGATTAATTCTCTCTTTGAAGGTTCACCCAGCAGATATTCAAGATCGTGATGGTGCGCGACTTCTACTCTCCACTCTTGATAGCAGTTTCGGCTGGCTCAAGCTCATATGGGCAGATGCCGCGTATGGTGGGAAGCTCATAGAATGGGTGGCTGACTTAAAACGTCATTGCTGGGTAAAACTAGAGATAATCAGACGTTGCGATAACATCAAAGGCTTCAAGATTCTACCGCGAAGATGGGTAGTAGAGCGCACATTTGGCTGGCTCTCGAAATTCAGGAGAATGTCCAAGGATTACGAAACTTCTATAGAATCGGCGGAAGCGCTCATCCTCATTTCGATGTCCAGAATTATGGTCGCTAGATTGGCTCGTTAGGACTTTTTAGACACCCTCTTAAAAAGGAGTTGTGAGAGGCTCTCAGCGGAGGGAGTCATTGGAGTGGTAGTTGATCATGTGGCCTAGTGCAATTTGGTGCGATCTAGTCATTCAGCTCAAACACTTCAATCTCGTCTGGGTGGCCCTTTACTCGGTGGTATCCTCGTGAAGAGAATTCTCCCAATCCAAGCGGCCAACCGTCTAAGAAAGCAGCGCTGGCTAGGACTTCGGCATTGAGGTTTCGGGTTAGGCTTTCGAGCCGGAACGTGAGGTTTACGGCATCGCCTAGGGCGGTATTGTTACCGCGGGTCATAGCACCATGAGCCACTTCTCCGATGTGAAGGCCGATGCGGCACTCGAAGTTGATCTTGTAGTTTTTCAGCGTGAGCGCTGCCGTTTGGGAGTGATTCCCGCTACCGCTCAGAGCACGCGCAGCCTGCACGGCAGCTTCTCTGGATTTGGCTCCAGTGTCTCGCCAGTAGGCGAATACGGCATCGCCGATAAATTTATCAATCGTAGCGCCAAGAGGGGCGAGTGTTGCCTGGCAGTCATCATACCACCCGCGCATCAGTGCCGCCAGTCGCTCAGGTGGAACTTTGGATGCTATTTCGGTGAAGCCCTTAATGTCTCCGACAAGAAGTATGAAAGGCGTGGTGGTTAACTCGACCTCGGTGCGCCTGAGTACGCGTGTCTGATTGGTGTCTTGGTTTTTGAAGCTAGAGCCAGTGCTTTGCTTCATCGAGAATATTGCCTTTATTGTGCCAAAAGTGATGATGTCGCCATCGCGGAGTAGTTCTGCTTTGGTGACAGCCAAGTTGTTGAGATAAGTGCCATTGGCGGATGCTAGATCATTGATCCAGTAGCCGCTGGTATCACGCCTAATACTACTGTGTTCACGGGACACGCTATTGTCTTGTATGCGCACGGCAGTATCCTTGCCACGCCCAACAATGTTAAAATCACCTAGCTGGTGATTTTGTTCACCTGTAGATTTGTTTGAGGATGTGACGATTAATTCAGCCGACATAGTTATGCAATGGCTATACATGGAAGCTAACTACAAAGCAAGCTGTTGGTGTGATAACGGTATTCTCCAAAGGCGATTTACTGTTCTGCGGTCTCTTTTTTAGGCAAACTTGCCAGAAGAGCGTTTATGATGGGTTCATGCTGCGAATGCTTCTTTTCTTGTGGTTTGGGCTTGCGCTCAATTTGATCGTATAAATCATACTATTTATGAAATTAATAAAATTCTTTTGTCAGCTGATACTGACAGTTGGCCTGTTAGTCGCTGTGGGTACAGTTTGTGAAGCGAAACTATCTTTGGGAAAGGTCTTTACCGATCACATGGTGTTACAGCAAGAGATGCCCATACGTGTCTGGGGTACTGCTGACCAAGAAAAAGCCGTTACTGTGGCATTCAACGGCCAGACAAAATCTGCTCAGGTTAACGA
>JBMYWE010000482.1:0-2456 GCA_049607125.1 Granulosicoccaceae bacterium
GCGTACAGTCGCGCATCGAAATCACCTTGTCGACAACGCTGCCAAACCTTGCCACCCACCAGGTAGCCACTGAGAACAAAAAACAAAACTACAGCTTCATTTCCCAAGCGTGAAGCAGCAAACCAAAGCATGGTCACCGCGCCTTGTGAGTCGGTATCGAGCTCGCCGTACCGAACAAACACAAGTGTTCTCGCATGCGAAAAAACCACCAAAAATGCGGCAACAAAGCGCATAAGGTCTAGCCAGGGAAGGGGTTGTTCCCGGCCGATTGATCTCTTAGTCATAGTCATTTTTCAGCGTTCCGTAGGCGCTCTTAATATCGCCCAAAGCACTGATATATTTATGTTTTTAAAGACCATTCAATAATTTAAGTTTCGCAATAATGCGGTCGATAACAAACGTACAATGACGTCCTTCTCTCTGGGGAAGTACAACGGCTGCCTGAACCTAGTTGAGACTCTCGTGCTAGAACTGGTTCCGACCATTCAAAAAGCTATACGACTCATGGGCCAAAAATGAATATGTGCTCGCTCCGCGACTCTGAAAATCTCCAGCTTGACCCGACAGATCTGAACGCCACGATTCTCCGCGATCGCGAACAGATTGAAGAGCTTCGCCAAGAGTGGAACAAGCTATTAGATGAAACCAGCTATCCAACCGTCTACAGCACTTATGATTTCTGCCTCAGCGGCTGGAAACACTTTCACGAAGACGACTCTTCGCCTTATGTAGTTTGCCTGAGACACCACGGAAAACTGGTAGCTGTGTTCCCATTGAGGCAGGAAACTTCGTATGTCTACACAATTGAGTACGAACTGCTACTGCCCATGCATACTACAGAAGCAGACAAGCCATACCCTTTGATTGCCGACGGCTACGAACAGAACAGCTGGATGGCCTTTGCCGATTACCTGAAATCAAATGCTACAGACTGGGACATCCTATATTGGCCCGAGATTCCCGACGTACTGGAAGGCGTTGAGGAACTGGAATTAGCCTTTGCCGACCAAAGGCCTTTTTCTGTAGAATCCAAAGACGATGCGTTCGGCCCTATATTGGATTTAGATCAAACCTGGGATGAGTTTAAATCCAAACACCGCAAACTCCGCAAGGCGATTACTCGAATCAATAATAAGCTTGAAGGTGGTGTATTCCTCAAGGTGTATCGCTCCCCGGAGGAAATAGCAAAAGCCGTCGATGTCTACGCTGATATCGAGAATAAAGGCTGGAAAGCGGGCAAAATAGGTGTGGCTCGCAACGATACTTCGCGCGACTTTTATCGAGATCTGTCAATTACTTTGGCAAAGAACGACCAAATCCGTATCGGCGTACTCTATCACGGTACAATTCCGATATCAGCGGAAATCGCTTACACCAGTGGTGATCGAGTGTTTTTCTCACACGGCACTTACGACCCAGCTTACAAAGATGTATCGCCAGGGAAAATAAGTACTGGCCTGTTTATCAAAGAATTTCTCGACGATAAATTTGATTACGGTGACTTTTTGGCAGGATTTGCCCACTACCTCTCACCCTGGTCTGATGACTTCATGACGACAACCGAAGTCTACATCTACAACAGGCGCCCAGCTGTGTATGCTATTTGGAAATGGCGAAAAACTAAGGATTGGCTAAAAGAGAAATACAAGAACAACCCTGAACTAAAAGCAAAAGCAGAAAGAGCCTATGTTCGCGTGGCCAAGATATTGGGCATAGATGTAGACAAAGCAGACGCATGAAACTGCGCTTCTACTCCCGGGAGCAGAGTGTAAATATACCCCTCGCTGCCTGGGAGTCTCTCGCGCAAAAGGCATATATCAAAAACCCATTCTACGAAAGATGGAATTTGCTACCCGCTCTTGAACACCTCGAGAGCACGAGCAAAGTAGAGCTTGTGAGCGCTTGGGAAGGTGAAACGCTTTTGGCACTGTTTCCAATACACTATCTCTGTCAATTTCCATTTTTCTCCGCCGCTTCCGTCTGGAAACACGACGAATGCTATTGCAGCTCTCCCTTAGTTGCGGATGAGCACGTTTGGGCTGAGGTCCTGCAGCTACTGTGGAAAGCACGTCGAGTGCATATGTTGATCAATACAACGCAAATCGAATACGCACTTATCTCATGCAACACCTTGCACCTTACAAGACAGAGCTATCAGCGGGCAGCCTTGGACTGCACCCAAAACTACAAAACCATCGAAGAAGAGTGGCCTAGGAAACGACGCAAGGAATGGCGGAGACTGATGCGCAAGGCATGTGATGAGGGGGATACGCAGTATCACAACGCACAGACCACTGAAACTTGCCTGGAAATCTTTGCGCATTACCAAAAAATTGAATCTGGAGGTTGGAAAGGCGAAGTTGGTACAGCCATCTCACAAAACCCAAACTTACAAAGTTACTATAAATCGATAATAAAACAGGGCGCTGCGCTCGGTCGCGTAGAAACACAACTTT
>JBMYWE010000483.1:0-2456 GCA_049607125.1 Granulosicoccaceae bacterium
TGACAGCAGCACAAATTGCCAACCACCCAAGGAATAAACAATACGAGAAACTATTGTGATTTGGCACCAAATACAGGTGCGCTGGGAGAGGGTTCAGGCGTTTTCGCAGTCTCCGGGCAGGGTTCAGGCGTCTTGGCTGTGATTTCACCAAAAAACGGGGCCATTGCCTGGTCAGCCAGCTTGCCAACCAGCCATGCGGGCACCAAACTCGCGTGTAGCGGACAGTGTAACAGCGAATCAGGACTAACAACCCGAAACACGCCTTTGTACTGGGTAGAACGCTGATAAAGCGGTCTTTCAGACTCGCACTCAGTGCGCACATTCTGCCAGCGGCGGCGAACAGATAGTTGCCGCAAGTTTGGATAGGCCTTAAGGGCCAGGCGCCAGCCTTCACTTTCCGCCCCAAACTCACCTACTGGTACTAACAAACTGCCATCGCGCGCTTGGCGAAGCTGCCACGCGGGAAAAGGCAAAAATTGCCGCACCTGACTGGTTTCCCAAAAGGTATCCACCACCGTCTGCAGAGGCTCAAACCCTAACGACTGAACTAGAACCTCACTTTGCCCCCCGTTGGCTAAAACGAGTTGACGCGTGCACAGCGTGAACCCTTCGCCTTTTACGAGGTAGGCGTCGCCATCAGACACAACGCGCTCAACTGTGCTCAGGTAGCGCTGCTCGACGTTGAGGTTGTCCAGGGCGCGCACAAGAGCCCGATGCAGCAATTGAAGGTTGAGCTGGCCGTCGTCAGGACAATAGCTCGCCCCGACAATCTCGGCGGACAGACGTGGAATTAAGCGCTGCAGTGTTTCGCCGTCCAGCCACTCGAGTTCAGGGTCGCCAGGACTCCCTGCTTCAGCTTGTAAACGACGGCCTTGCAAGGCTAAGGGATCATCTGCGAGCCACAACCCGCCCGCCCGCTCGTAGTGTGTGGCCGAAGCGCTGATCTGACACAGTTGCTCATCGAACTCACACCACTTGGACAAGGCCAGTAAGTTCCACTCTCGCTGGATCGGCTCCGCCCCGAGATTAGCCTGTGCCCATAGCAACCCATGGCTAGGCTGATTGAGCAGCTGGGGTTTATCCCTGCGCTCTAAAATCACCACCGAGCGGCCAAGCCGGGCAAGGCCGTAGGCGATAGCCAAGCCCGTCAACCCAGCGCCTACCACGGCGAAATCTGATTGAGGCATATCTTGCATGAGAGTGTTTTCGTAAAGCTAGCCTGTTAGTTTACCTTGGATGCTCACCGATAGCATCGACCAACGGCGCGTACGGCTTGGCAAAGCTATACTTGGCACATCTATCAAAATTGGCGAAACTTCATGAGCAGCATTGTCCACATCCTCAACGGCCCAAACATCAACATGACGGGCTTACGCGAAAAGGCACACTACGGTAGCCAGAATTACACAGAGATGTGCGAGAGTTTGTTGCATCACGCTGAAAGCCTAAACCTACAAGCCCAAATACGACAGACGAACATAGAGGGAGAGCTGGTAAGCTGGATTCACGATATAGCGATGGCTGAGGAAGCACTTATCCTCAACGCCGGCGCCTACACACACACCTCCATTGCCATCCACGATGCGCTCAAACTGATGCGGGCGCCGGTCATCGAAGTACACATGAGCAATGTGCATGCACGCGAGGAGTTTCGTCATCGCAGCTATGTCAGCCTAGCGGCCAAAGGCGTTATCGCGGGCTTTGGTGCCGATAGCTACAAACTGGCCCTCAACTGGGTTGCCAGCCAGCCCATCAAGCAACAATCGGTGATGGTCTGATTGACCACCGTCGTATCTAGCGTGTAAAAAGCTCACCAAGGCCGTTAGTAGTTGTACCCCGACTGCGACCTAGCGCCGATCGTTAAGCGCCCAATCGTAATCACCAAAGGCAAGTTTGTAGTCGCCGTTACGAATGTGTTGCCTAGCGACTGAATCCTTGGCTAGTTGCTCAGCGTGGGCTGCAAATAGACTTTGTAGGCTGGGGAAGTCCTCGCCGTACCAGTCAAATATTTTAGACACCGTCAACCGGCCATCCTGGTAGGCATTGCGCGAGCTGTCAGCGAGAAAGCGCCGCATACTATCCTCAAGCTGTGCCTCCAACTGCTCTGCGACGAAAGCCTCCGGCCGAAGGGCTGGGCAGCCAATTGAAGCGCACACCACGGCCACGTGGATACGCGGCTCATCATACCGACCCGAGCCGCGGATCATATCGTGCTCAACCGCATCCAGATGGCGCTTCTCGCCCAGCAGGGTAAAAAATTCTTGCTTCCACGGGCTGCCGAACCAACCGCCAATGTCCTTGATCGAGTCAATCTTGGGGTATTCGCTCAAAACCAGCTCAACCGTAAAGGCGTTGTAGGCATTAATTAAAAAAGCGAGCTGCTCGTCTCTGGACCAGCCGTCGAAGCTTTTAGCCGATACCGCACTCAACTTATCCGTGTAAGCATCGAGCTGCTG
>JBMYWE010000484.1:0-2453 GCA_049607125.1 Granulosicoccaceae bacterium
GCTGGGTCGAAGGAGAGCGTGGCGACGAACTCCTTCTTTACTTGTTTGTTGCCCTACTTCACCCGCATGCCCGGCTGGGCACCGGTGTTGGGCTCGAGAATATACAAGTCTGAGCCTCCGGGGCCGGCAGCTAGCACCATACCTTCGGAAATGCCGAAACGCATTTTGCGCGGTGCTAAGTTGGCCACCATGACGGTGAGTTTGCCCTGCAAGTCTTCAGGTTTATAGGCGGCTTTGATGCCAGCAAATACGTTGCGTGTTTCACCACCCAAGTCCAGTGTCAATTGCACTAGTTTGTCGGCGCCTTCGACGGGCTTAGCCTCGGCTATCAAAGCCACGCGCAGATCGACCGCGTCAAAGGTGTTGTAGTCGATGGTGTCTTTGATTGGATCGTCGGCCAGCGGGCCTGTGAGAGCGGGCGCGTTGGCGGCGGCTGCAGCGGCGACTGTGGCTTCCTTCATTTTTTCGATCACGGCAGGTTCGACGCGGGTGAGCATGGGCTTGAACTTGTTGATGGTGTGGCCGAGTAGCGGGGTGGCTGCGTCGTCCCAAGTAAGCGGGTCTATGTTTAAAAAGGCCTCTGTCTTGGCGGCAATATCGGGTGTGACAGGCTTGATATAGGCTACAAGCTGCCTGAATAGGTTGATCCCCTGTGTACACACGGCTTGCACTTCGTCACGCTTGCTTTCGTCTTTTATCTTGACCCAGGGCTCAGCGTCGGCGATGTAGCTGTTGGCCTGGTCGGCCAGCGCCATGATGCGGCGCATGGCGCTGGAGAAATTGCGCGCCTCGTAGTCGGCGGCAATGGCCTCTCCCTCGGCGGCTAATGTGTCAAATAGAGCTTGATCTGGCAGGCTGTTGGCCAGTTGGCCGTCGAAGCGTTTGGTGATAAAACTGGCGCAGCGGCTGGCTATATTGACCAGCTTGCCGACTAAATCGGAGTTGCAGCGAGCGACGAAGTCTTCGAGGTTTAGGTCGATGTCGTCCACACCGGTGCCCAGTTTGGCGGCAAAATAATAGCGCAGGTACTCGGGGTCAAGGTGATCCAAGTAAGTACGTGCTTCAAAGCTGGTGCCGCGCGATTTCGACATTTTGGCGCCATCGACGGTTAGAAAGCCGTGACAGAAAACTCCCGTGGGCTTGCGAAAACCGGCACCGTCGAGGGTGGCTGGCCAAAACAGCGTATGGAAGTAGGCGATGTCCTTGCCGATAAAGTGATACATCTCGGTCTCGGAGCCGGGGGCCCAAACGCTGTCGAAGTCAGCGCCGGTGCGCTTGCAGTAGTTCAGGTGGCTGGCCATATAACCAATGGGTGCATCCAGCCACACGTAAAAGTACTTGCCGGGTGCATCGGGGATTTCGAAGCCCCAATAGGGTGCGTTGCGCGAGATATCCCAGTCTTGCAGGCCGCCGTCGAACCACTCTTTGAGTTTGTTGCTGATCTCGGGCTGTAGCTGGCCCCCGGTGGTCCACTCTTGCAGCATGGCTTCAAAATTGCCGAGCTGGAAAAAGTACTGCTCGGAATCGCGAATTTCGGGCGTGGCACCGCTGACTTGAGAGACCGGGTTTTTCAGCTCAGTGGCGTCGTAGGTGGCCGCACAAGCTTCGCAGTTGTCGCCGTATTGGTCTTCGGTGCCGCAGTTGGGGCAAGTGCCTTTGACGTAGCGATCGGAGAGGTACATCTCTTTTTCAGGGTCGTACAGCTGCTGGATGGTGCGCACGGCGATATGCCCAGCATCCTTGAGCTTGCGGTAGATGTCTTCCGCGCACTGTTTGTTTTCTTCCGAGTGAGTGGTGTGAAAGTTATCAAAGCTGAGGCGGAAGTCGGTGAAGTCTGCCTTGTGCGATTCGTAGTAGGCGTCAATCAGTGCCTGCGGCGTGGTGCCTTCTTTTTCCGCGCGTAACATGATCGGCGTGCCGTGCGCGTCCGATGCCCAAACCCAAATGGCGTCGTGCCCGCGCTGGCGCTGAAAGCGTGTCCAGATATCGGTCTGGATATACTCCACCATATGGCCCAAGTGAATCGGACCGTTGGCGTAGGGTAGCGCGCTGGTGATTAAAATTTTGCGGGTCGGCTGGGCAGTCATGGGTCGAGCTCAGAATGTGGTTGGTAGCTGCACAGAATACCATGCCCTGCGGTTTGAATGCTGTGTGCAGAGGCCTTCGCAGGCCCGCGACTGTCGGCGTGATTCGGATCACAAGGCTGAACACGTCGTGGGAGCGCTGCCCAATTGCGCGAGGGGCGAAGAGAGGTGGGAGCACAACTCCGTTGCGCGAAGGGTTGAGAGGCGATGTTAGGGTCTGGTGCGTTCGTGTAGAGGCCCGTGATCTAGCTTTCGCGGATCGGAGATCGACTCCCACAGGGTTTCGTGGGAGCACAACTCCGTTGCGCGAACGATTGAGAGGAGGTGTAAGGGTTTGGTGATTTCTAGCCCAAACAGCAATGCCGTACT
>JBMYWE010000485.1:0-2442 GCA_049607125.1 Granulosicoccaceae bacterium
GAGCCAAAACCACCCCGTGACTGAATCACAAAACAAGTAAGTGCTTTCATCACGACGAGCACCGCTGTGGTGGCTTATACTTGGAGCTTCTACTTCGACATCACCACCGAGACCCGTTCATGATCAACGCGCTGCTGGCACTCCTGACCGCCGCACTCTACGGTGCCGCTGCGTGGATGATCGTGCGCAATTTGCTCGACAAAAACCGCAGCGCCGACATGCAAACCCCGCTGCGCCTTGCACTGGCGGCCTGCGCGCTGCATGTGGTGCTGATTGCGCTGGTGAGTACCGCCAGCGGGCAACTGACCTTCCAGTTCGTCAACGCCATGTCGATTATTGGTTGGGTGGTGGCCACTATCGTGTTGCTACTGTCGCTGCGAGAGCCGGTGGCGTCCTTGGGCACAGTGATTTTCCCTCTCGCTGGACTAGCCGCTGCCGCCAGCGCCCTGCTGCCCCCGGACCCTCAAGCTTCGCACATGGAGCAAGGCGTCGCCCTGCACGTAGCGGTGTCTGTGGTGGCCTACGGCATTCTGATGGTCTCCGCGGTGCAGGCCTGCGTGCTCGCCGTACAAAACAATCGCTTGCATGCGCACGCGGCAGGTGGTTTTATCCGCAAGTTGCCGCCGCTGGCCAGCATGGAATCACTGTTGTTTCGCTTGATTGGAGCGGGCTTTTTAGTGCTCTCACTGGCGTTGGTGAGCGGGCTGACCTACCTCGATGATATGTTTGCCCAACACCTGGCCCATAAAACAATTTTGTCACTGTTGGCTTGGGCGGTGTTTGGTACGCTGCTGATTGGTCGCCAACTGGCGGGCTGGCGAGGTCGCACAGCGGTGCGCTGGACATTGGCCGGCAGCGCAATTCTTGCTTTGGCCTATGTAGGCAGTAAGTTTGTCGCTGAAGTGCTCCTAGGAGCATAATCTGACGCTTTTCGCTTGACATAAACTCACCCGCCCCTTAGAAACAAATAACCGAACCACTAGTTGGTCTCACAGGAACCCTTAACCCCTTGGACGAATTCCATACGGGCATGCTTTTGGCGGCACTGGCGCTGCTGATCTTGCTCTCTGCCTTTTTCTCCGGCTCAGAAACCGCTCTGATGACGCTCAATCGCTATCGCCTGCGTCACTTGGCAAACGAAGGGCACCGCGGAGCGCGGCTCGCTCAAAAGCTACTCGAACGCCCCGATCGTCTGATTGGCTTGATCTTGCTCGGCAACAATTTCGTCAACATATTGGCGTCCGCCATTGCCACCGTGTTGGCCATGAACCTCTACGGTGAACCCGGTATCGCCATCGCCACCGGCTTGCTCACACTGGTTATTTTGATATTTGCTGAGGTCACTCCCAAAACCTTGGCCACGCGACGTCCTGAAACTGTCGCCTTTGCCGCCTCTTATATCTACACCCCGCTGCTGAAGGTGATGTACCCGCTGGTGTGGTTGATCAACCTGATTACCAACACGCTACTCAGGCTTCTTGGTGCAAAGGACGACAGCGTCAGTGACGACGCCTTGAGCAACGAAGAGCTGCGCACGGTGCTGGCAGAGTCAGGCAAGCACATCCCAGAAAAACACGTGGAGATGCTGCTCAACATTCTCGACCTCGAGCACGCCACTGTGAACGACCTGATGGTGCCGCGCAACGAGATATACGCAGTCGACCTCGACGATCCCTGGGACGAGATTTTCGACAAAATCAGCAACTCGCCGCACGGTCGTGTGATCGCTTTTCGCGAGAGCATCGATGAAGTTGCTGGCATTGTGCAATTGCGCAAGGTGTTCCGCCCATCCAACGAGGCAGTAATTACCCAAGCCGACCTAGAATCCAAAATCATCGAGCCCTACTACGTGCCAGAGCACACGCCGTTGACCGTTCAGCTGCTGAATTTTCAGCGCGAGAAGCGTCGACAAGCACTTGTCGTAGACGAATATGGCGATATTCTCGGGTTGGTCACTATCGAAGATATTCTCGAAGAGATTGTCGGCGCCTTTACCGACGACGGCCACGCCGCCCAACCTGAAATCCAGCCGCAGCCTGACGGCACCTGGTTGATCGACGGCGCCACCCCCATTCGCACTTTAAACCGCGAGTTTAATTGGCGCCTGTCCACTGACGGCCCCAAAACCCTGAACGGTTTGATCATCGAGCAGCTTGAATCCCTGCCTGAGGTGGGCGCCAAAGTAGGCTTAAACGGACACCAATTTGAGGTAATAGAGCTGGAGGGCAACCAAGTGGATACCGCTCGACTAAGCCTCGGTGAAGAGGCCAACGACGAGGCGCTAGACGACTTGGATACCACCAAACCCTAGCAGCCGATACGCTCACCAAACTGCTCACCGCCATTGTCACTAACCGTTCAGCGAGCAAGCAATGAGTCTTCCTGCACAGTCGAGAATCCTAGCGCTGAGTACGCAAGCCGATTTCGCCGATTGCTTCAGCA
>JBMYWE010000486.1:0-2436 GCA_049607125.1 Granulosicoccaceae bacterium
TCCCAGTTGCCACTGGCGACGGCAGCTTGCAGCGTATTGACCACATCGGGGTTGTAGGTGTGGTACTCGCCACCGTGGATGAACTTCAGCAGACCACCCTGGTTGCACTCGGCAGTTGGGTCCCAAGCGTGGGCAGATAGGACTTGTAAATCGACTTGCAAGTCATCGTAGTCAGCGCCCTGCACACGGCTTGTGGTGCCAATAAAGCAGGTGTCGACGATGCTGTCAGACAGGCCGACAATCTCAAACAACTGTGCGCCCCGGTAACTAGATATTGCTGAAATTCCCATTTTAGAGAGTATTTTCAGCAGGCCTTTGTTGATGCCCTTGCGGTAGTTTTGCTCGAGCGTGGGCACGTCCATGTCTTCAGAGTCGATCTCGCCACTGCGCAACATGCCTTGGATTGTCTCGTAGGCGAGGTAGGGGTAGATGCAGGTTGCACCATAGCCAATCAAGCAGGCCATGTGGTGCGGGTCGTGGGCGGAACCTGTTTCGACGATAATATTAGCATCGCAGCGAAGGCCCACGCTGATCAAAGCATGGTGTACCGCACCGGTGGCCAACAGGGCAGGGGCGGGCAGTGTCTCTTTGCTGATGTTTTTATCCGACAGGATAATCATCGAGAAGCCTGCTCGGACTTTATCTACCGCCTGTTGGCAGATGTCGGCAATGGCTTCTTCAAGGTTTTTCTCGTTGGGAGAGTAGTTGAGCTCGACTACCGCATGGCGGTATTCGCGCTCGTCGCCCATGGCGAGCAAGGTAGAATATTTTTCACGCGATAGCATTGGTGAGCGAATCACGAGACGTTTAGCGCCTCGCTCAGTCGCTTCAAAGAGATTGCATTCCGCGCCCAAGCAAGTCTCGAGAGACATAACAATCGACTCGCGCAGCGGATCTATGGGCGGATTGGTAACTTGCGCGAATTGCTGGCGGAAGTTGTCATAGACAGAGCGAACTTGCTGCGACATCACAGGATAGGGCGTGTCGTCTCCCATGGAGCCAATCGCTTCTTGAGCGTCTTCGGCCAGCACGCGCAGTACTTGGTCACGCGCTTCAAAGCTCACACCGAACATCTTCTCGTGTACTGCCAACTCCTCAGTGGAGAGAGGCGGTGTCTCTTGGATGGCGTCGCGCAAGCGTGAGCGAAGCTGACGCGCACCTTTGCGCAACCATTGGGCAAAAGGTTGTTTGCTGGCAAGGCGAGCATCCAATTCAGACGGCAGCAGCAATTCGCCGGTGGCGGTGTCTACGGCCATCATTTGGCCAGGACGCAGGCGGCCTTTGCGCAAGACATCTTCAGGCTTGTAATTGTGAACGCCCACTTCAGAGGCGAGTGTAATATGGCGATCGCGTGTAATGACATAGCGCGCGGGGCGCAAGCCATTGCGGTCGGTGCTGCACGCCGCGTAGCGGCCATCGGTGAGAACTATGCCTGCAGGGCCATCCCATGGCTCCATGTGCATGGAGTTATATTGCAAAAAAGCGCGCATATCAGGCGACATGTCGTCATTGTTCTGCCAAGCAGGCGGTACCAAAAGACGCATCGCATGGAAAATGTCTAGCCCGCCGTGCACCAATATTTCGAGCATATTGTCGAGAGAATTTGAATCTGAACCACTCATGTTAATCAGGGGTTGCAGTTCCTGCAGCTCGGGGATTTTATCGGTGATTAGCTTGTGTGCGCGCGCTCGCGCCCAGTTGCGGTTGCCGCGAATCGTGTTGATCTCGCCGTTGTGCGCCAAGTAGCGAAACGGTTGCGCCAGCCGCCACTGAGGCAACGTGTTGGTCGAGAAACGCTGGTGGAATACAGCAATAGAAGAGGTGAGCTCTTCGTCGCGCAAATCTTGGTAGAAGATCGGCAGGTTTTCAGGCATGACCAAGCCTTTGTAGAGGATGACGTCTGCCGAGAGAGTGGGCACGTAGAAGTCTTCGTCCTCTGCTCTCTCGATTTCTGCTCGACGTCGCGTGACGAATAAAGCACGGTTAAAAGTGGCCGCGTCCATATCGTCAGGAGCACCTATAAATATTTGCTCAATGTTGGGTAGCGATGCCAGCGCCTCTTCACCGCAAGCGCTGTTATCGGTGGGCGGCGTGCGCCAACCCAGAGGCAGCAGTCCGCTGTTTTCAGCGGCGCTTACGAGTGCTGCTTTGCCGCGCTCACGGGCGTCGTCTGTTTTGCCCAAAAAACAGATAGCGGTGGCGTACTTGCGGGGTAACTTAATGCCCTCGGCAGTGGCTATTTTGCGAATAAAGGCGTCGGGCTTTTTCAGTAATAAGCCGCAACCGTCGCCACTTTTACCATCGGCGGCTACTGCACCTCTATGCATCATTCGTTCTAATGATGTAATAGCATCTTCTAAGTTCTGATGTGTTTGTTTATTTTTCAAGTGAGCAATTAAACCAAACCCACAGTTGTCTTTAAAAGAAGTTAATTTA
>JBMYWE010000487.1:0-2432 GCA_049607125.1 Granulosicoccaceae bacterium
CCAACAACGCAAGCTAGACTCGCTTAAAAATAGTCAGACACCTGACACCTGATCTGGAATCACATTGCAAGACGATAGCCTTATTGACCTCAAGATCGACTTGGTCGGTGGCGCCAGCAAACACCGCCGACAATTCGGCGGTGGGCGCGGTCAGCCCTTGGCTCGTGCCTTAGGGCTCAACAAGGATAAGCCCTTCGTCGTTGACGCCACTGCCGGTACGGCCAGCGACGCCTGGGTTATTGCAAGTTTGGGTTGCGATATGGTGTGGGTGGAACGCCACGTACAGGTACACAAACAGCTTGAGCTTGCCTTGAACGCTGCACTGCAAAACCCGGATACCCGTGAGATA
Organism: Granulosicoccaceae bacterium; assembly: GCA_049607125.1. Taxonomy (GTDB): domain Bacteria; phylum Pseudomonadota; class Gammaproteobacteria; order CALCKW01; family CALCKW01; genus CALCKW01. The sequence continues at coordinate 350 of JBMYWE010000487.1, forward strand.
GCCGAGCGGGTTAGGCTCATCCACGCTGACGCCAGCGACTACCTAGAACAGCTTGAGGAAACTGAGCGCCCCGATGTGGTTTATCTTGACCCCATGTACCCGCACAAGAGTAAAAGCGCCGCCAGCCGTGGCCCAATGCAAGCCTTGCAGTCTCTTCTCGGGCCAGATACCGACAGCGAACGACTGCTTGCCGCTGCCCTACATCAAGCTAAGCGGCGCGTAGTGGTCAAACGACCACGGAAAGCCGACCCCATCGCAGGCCCCATGCCCTCTGGTGCAGTACCCAGCCCCAATACCCGATACGATATTTACGGTGGCGCCCTGCTCCGGCCCCAACGTCTCTAGAGCAAATGAAACAAGCCGAGACAGCCAATTCCACCACCGCCTCAAAATATTTGGCAGCGACCAAGATCTAACTTTCGACAGCGAATCTATCGAAAAGCTCGTTGAGCTTGAATTGATTTTAATTGTTCAAGGAGCAAGATTACGGTTCGGCTGGGGAGTGATAAAAATGGTGATTTTGTTATTTCTTCAGAAAACCCGATGGGGTTTTTACAAACAGGTGAAGCGTCTGCTCCAATTCGCTTTTGTTGCTGAGCACATCTGCCAAGGTGTACTCGGCGAGACTATTGTAAAAGGCACTCATCGCTTGATCGACAGCATACTCGAGCTTGCAATGTCCCTTAAAGCGGCAGGGCCCCGTATCACAATCCACGATTGGCTTACCGGTTTCAAACTCTCGTACTACCTTTCCGATATTGATATCAGAAGGTTTCTTACCCAACCGAATGCCACCGCCTTTGCCCCGCTGGCCATTCACCAAACTGGCTGCAGAGAGCTTCTGCACCACTTTCATCAAGTGATTATGCGAGATATCGAAGGTCTCGCTGATTTCCCGGATTGAGCAGCGTCCTTCGCCTTCTTTCAAACCCAAGTACATCAGTGTTCGCAGAGCAAAGTCGGTATGCTTGCTGATATGCATCCGGGATCCCCAAAATTAAATCAATAAAAAATTAGCCGCTGGGTACCGATTAAGCCTCCTGTGAAGTCCTAAAAATCAACTCATACAGAATGTGAATTTCGGTGAAGCGCCTGCTTAAAAGTGCACTAGGATGCCAGAAGAAAAAGCACTTGACTGCACTAATTGATAGTGTAAATAGTTTGCATCTTTAAATCACTACTGCGTTTCACTAGTAGAGCCCTCTCCGCGATTAGCTTCGCTACTTTTTAGCGGAAAGCCCGTACGGATGAGAGCCCCCTCCACTCGCGCCGCCACTGCAACTAGAGAATGAATTTTGGCCGTAGCTGATGGAGAGACCCAGGGGGGGTAAAGCTTATCTTCACAACCTTTCGCCTAAGCGCTTTTCCCAGTTGATAGCTCGTCTGATCCCAGGCTCGACAAAAACGCTGCGCTGGCTAATCCAATCTCGCGCTCATCATCGCCATCATTTCAGTCCCTTAGAGCCTGAAGCAATGCCCTGTTGTCTAGTGGTCGTCGTGCACATCGGGCTAATACTAGGCGGAGTTAGAAAAATGCCGGGCTCAATTCAAGAACGCTGAAGACGCAACGGTGCGCTGGGTGGATACCTGCGGTGCAGCGGTCACTTCTTGGCAAACAACCCTTTACGGCCAGCTAAATTCACCAAAAGTGGAGTAGCAGGTGGCGACACCTGCAGAACGCTGCCACGGGACCTGGCCCATGCGAGGCTTGCAGCGCAGCAGCAATGGCTTAAAACCGCGCAAAGAAGTGAGACCCAAACATCACTTTCAGTACAATCTGCAGCAGTTTGACGAGAGACTGGCGGCGAAACCCTTTATACTTAGCGGGTTTTGTCCCCAACTCACTCTTCGCAGGAACTTCCGCCGTGATATCCACCGCCAACGTCACCATGCAATTCGGCCCCAAGCCACTGTTTGAAAACATCTCCGTCAAATTTGGCGACGGCAACCGCTACGGCCTGATCGGCGCCAACGGCTGCGGCAAGTCCACCTTCATGAAAATTCTCGACGGCAGCCTGGAGCCCACTCAGGGGAATGTCTCGGTGACCCCCAACGAGCGCATCGGCAAGCTCAACCAAGACCA
>JBMYWE010000488.1:0-2421 GCA_049607125.1 Granulosicoccaceae bacterium
GCAACTGCCAAATGGAGACTATGCTGTCAGGTCGCGTGATCAACCGTGGCACACTAGACACCTTTACCAACACAGGCCCTGCCCCCAAGAATATCGAGCGCATCGACTTTATTCATGTCGATGGCACGCTCACCTCGTTGAGCGATGAAGGCTTGGATTTGGGCGGCCACATTGTGGCCGAAAAGCGCGGCAACAATCCGGTGCAAATTGCTGCCATCACGTCGTTGGACAGCAACGGTGAGCCCAGCGCGTATGGTCCACTGGTGCGTATTTCCGCTGCGGGTTGTAGCACCCCCGAGATTTGCTACGGCGTCACTGCCGTACGCCATCAGTACAGTTTTTTGCAAAGCGCTTCGATCGCTCCTCAAGCCTATGCAACACGCCTTTCAGGTGACACAGAAAACATGGCTGTCGCCTTTGTCTCCAGCCGCGACTTGGGGCTGAGTACCAACCAACGCTACTTCGGTTTTTCTTTGTTTGGTCGAGATGTCGATGCCCAGGCACATGACTTACTCGACCCCGCAACCTTTCCGCGCGACACAGCAGACGATTTCATTGTGCTCGGTGACGGTGCAGACTTGTACGGCGGCATGACTAGTCTCTATTGGGACGACGAAGGCGGCCTTGCCGCTCTCACGGGTGACGCTTTCATTGATCAAAATAAAAATGGCATCTTTGATCAGGGAGACGTTGGCTTGGGTGGCATAGAGATAACACTCTACGAAGACACCGATGGCGATCGCAGCTTTGACCCCGCTATTGATCAGCCAGTGATGATTGCGGTCACTGACTCTAACGGACGCTTTGTCTTTCCCGGCCTACCCGACGGACATTACTTTGCAGAGCTAGACGAGTCCAGCGCGGCCATTCCAGCCGGCATGACCGTGGCCCCCGGCGTCAACCCGGCAAGCTTTGATGTACTTAACGGTGAAGTCGACCCTATTAGCTTTGCTTTCATTAGCCTGACCAACGACAGCGTTGTTGAGGCTCTGGGCGACTCGGTCTCTCTACATCAAAACACTGAAACAACCATCGACGTACTCGCCAACGACAGCGATCCAGTGGGTGGCGGCCTCACGCTATCGGCTGTCAGCGCTGCGAGTAACGGCAGCGCGGTGATCAAAGACAATCAAGTGGTTTATACGCCCAACCCTGGCTTCGTTGGTACGGACAGCTTTAGCTACACCGTTACAGATGCCGACGGCAATGAATCGACAGCTACTGTCGCTGTCACGGTGACGCGATTCAGTGATATTAACCACAACGGTATCAACGACTACGATGAATGTGGTTGCGATGATTTACGACTGCTGACTGGAATTCACGGCTCGGGTGTTGGAGGGGGCGGCAACGCCTTGTGGTTGCTCGCGCTCATCCCTGCACTTCGTGGACGTCATTTCTCGGCAAGCCAACCAGGAGCGTCAGCATGAACGGTTTAACTTTCAAACGCGCTCTGGCCTGTTCTATTTTTGTTTCTCTGGCATTTCCTGCTGCTCATGCGGCCAACTCACCCGACGACAGACCGTTTAAAAAACGTCTGTATCTGGGTGCAAGTGTCGGTGTTAGTGAGCTCGAGCCTGAATCCACGGACGAGTCTTTGACCATCACCGACGACCAGAGCACCAGCGGCAGTTTGACGGTGGGCTACGATATTAGCCCGCGTTTTTCTGTCGACGCCTATGCCGGTACGCTCGGTGAAGCAGAAGTTAGCTTTCTCGGTACACCCGTCGATGATGTTGACTACACCGTCTATGGTGTCAGCTTGATCAGCTATCTTTTCAATGCAGGCTCGCCGTACAGCGACAGCTACGATGACGACGGCCTCTATCAGCGTGAAGGGCTATCTACTTACCTGCGTGTCGGGGTGGGCGGCATGACAAATGACACCAAAGAAGTTGAATACGATCGCGACTACACCCTACACCTTGCCACCGGCTTAGGCCTCGAGTACGGCTGGTCCAATGGTGTCGCTGTTCGCGCTGAAGTTAGCGCTTACGACACCGATGCCCGCCAGCTGTCCGTGTCTGCACTCAAGCGTATTGGCGACGCCAGCTACGCCGGTGTCACCACCGCTGCTGCGGTGTTGCCCTCAGTTGCAGTAAAACAAGCGGCCGAGCCAGCATTGGAGCCCATCCCAATTGAGCAAGCACCCGTTCTCGGCCGCCCTCTCGTGCTGTTCGCCTTTGATCAAATCGAAGTAAAAGCAGATTACTACTCTCAGCTCAACCTGTTGGCGGAAGCCTTAATCACCTACCCAGATATCGATGTCCAGATAGATGGCCACACAGATTGGGTAGGCAGCGGTGCGTACAACATGGATCTGTCTGAACGACGTGCAGAGTCGGTTGCCGAATTCTTGATTGATCGCGGAGTCAAGCCTGAGCGATTGCATGCCACCGGTTACGGCGAGCACCTGCCTAT
>JBMYWE010000489.1:0-2415 GCA_049607125.1 Granulosicoccaceae bacterium
GTAAAAATATCGGTAAAATTTCGCAAGTAAGAGGTATTCCGGAAGGTCAGTCGGCCATCTCACCGCCCACCTTTGAACACTTGTCTTCGGTGCAGGATTTCACATATTTTGCCGATCGTGTGCGTGAGATTAGCGGCGGTATCCCCATTGGATTTAAACTCAGCGCCAACCACATAGAGCGAGATATACAGTTTGCACTGGACGCCGGAGCCGACTACATCATCCTCGACGGCCGAGGTGGCGGCACGGGGGCTGCGCCTGCCATGTTCCGCGACCACATCAGCGTACCGACCATCCCCGCGCTGGCCAGAGCCCGCGCCTATTTAAATACACAAAAGGCCAGTGGCCGTGTCACACTGATCGTGACCGGTGGACTGCGTGTCCCCACCGACTTTGTCAAGGCCATGGCCCTCGGCGCCGATGGTATCGCCCTATCTAACAGCGCGATGCAGTCCATCGGTTGCGTGGCCGCGCGCATGTGCAATAGTAACAACTGCCCCGCCGGCATTGCGACCCAGCGCCTCGACTTGCGCCAGCGACTCAACGTAGAAAAATCTTCCCAGCAACTTAGCAACTTCTTCAACGCCTCGGTAGAACTAATGTCAGTGCTGGCCCGCGCCTGTGGCCATAATCACTTAAATAAATTTAACGTCGACGATCTGGAGACATGGAAGCCCGAAATGGCCTGGTTGAGTGGCGTGCGCTATGGAGGAATCACACCGCCTTGGTTGACACCCCCAAAAAACTGAACGGAGCAAAGATTCACGATTGTGATGCTCGGTGACTCTAGTTCGCCGAGCTGATTCTCGACCAAATGGGCTAAACCACGCGACTCCCCACAGTTGAAGAATGACCCGAACGAGTGCAAGCTCCCAAAAGCCTGCACTCGCCCACCGCGACAACAAACCGAATACTTAGTCTTATTCCTCTGCATTCTTTTCAGCGCTCTCGCTCATTTGGCCTGATAGTACAGGTACAAAATCTGCTAAATTTCTGAATCAGTTTATTTTTAGGCGCAGACTACCCGATGCAGGCATCTACTCAACACCGGCTGGCGTGGACGAGCCTCTGCCTGGGCTTCATCTACTACCTGTGTTTTCGCTGGCTACCCCTTCCGCTGACCGATATCACTGGCGGCAGTTTGCCCTCTTTCTTGTTTGTCTTCTCTTTTACCCTGCTGGTACCCACACTGCCCCACGGACTACACACACTTCAGCGAAGCCAATGGTTACTGCTCACTTTGGCTACCGAACCGTTTTTTGGAACGGCCTCCTCGCTCGACGCGCTAGTCGCCGTGGCGGGCTACCTTGCAGCACTCGCCATCTCGCAAGAAACGCTGAGCACACAAACGGGCACTCGGAAAAGCTACGTGCTGGTCCTCATGGGGCCACTCTTGCTGACCGGCAGTTACCTACATGACGGTACTGAGTATTACTACGGCTATGAGCCGGTCTATATGACTTACACCGAGTTGCGTCAGTCCGTTGCGGTGGAGGAGCCACGGGAAATGACCGAGATGGGCCGCATGGTGGTCTACCTCGATCATCTATTCATCAACGAGAAAAATCAGGGCCTGCACGTCATCGACAATTCTGACCCCAACTCACCGGAACCCTTGGGCTTTATCAAAATCCCTGGCAACACTGACGTCAGTATTCGCAACGGCTACCTTTACGCCGACAGCTTTATTGATCTGGTGGTTATTGATATCAACGATCCCCAGCACGTGGCTGAGATTTATCGACAGATTGAGGTGTTTCCCTACGACAAACACCAAGTGGTCGGGAACAATTATTGGCTGGACGTCGATCAAACACTCGGCGTTGTTGTGGGAGTGAAATAACGAGATGAAATTCATAAACAAAGCCAAGTCATTCGTGTTGGCTTCCGCAGCACTTTTTATACTAACCGGCTGCGAGACCAACACCAGCAGTTCAAACTCAAACGGCAATACAGACAGCACCGCCGGCTCACGCGCTCGCATGGCTCTCATTGGAGACTACCTCTACGCCATCTCGGGCGAAGACGTGCAATTGCTAGATATCAGCACGCCAGCTTCCCCGAATTTCTGGAATCGCATCCAGCTAGATTGGGATATAGAAACATTATTCCCCTACGGCGATTACCTGCTAGTCGGCAGCGAAACTGGAGTGCACATACTCGACAATAGCGTCCCTGGCAGCCCGCAATACCTAAGCGAATTCAGTCATGCAAGAGCCTGCGACCCCGTGGTCGCCGCCAACGACATAGCTTATGTCACACTCAATAGCAGCAGGAATTGCTGGCTGCAGACGGCCAGCAACCAGCTTGACGTGTTGGATCTCAGTGACATGAGTAATCCAACACTGATCAAGACCTACCCAATGCAAGAACCCACAGGGCTGGCTGTAAAAGATCAGTGGTTATTCGTATGCG
>JBMYWE010000490.1:0-2412 GCA_049607125.1 Granulosicoccaceae bacterium
GCGACAGTGCTCCGTCTGCGCGAGTCTCCAGCATGCCATACCACATCCAATAGGCGAGAAACAAAGCCAACGCGATAGTTAGAATAAGCCAAAGGCTGTCCAAATAAAGTTGGAGCTTGCGTGGTAGAGCGTTGACAAATATATCTACAGCGACGTGCCCACGCTTGAGCTGACACCAAGGGAAAAACATCAGTGCAGCTGCACTAATGGCCAAGCGTACCGCGTCTTCGTAGCCGGGCAAACCAGAGACCGAACTGCCCCAGAGCTTGGCTATACGGTCTAGACTAAAGGCGCCAATGTTGACAGTTGTCACCAACACAATGGCGAGTATCAATACGCCACCGAGCAGTGCCCATAGACGTACAACAGGAACAATAGGGTGGGTCATAGATGTGGTCCCTCAGTGAGAGCTGTGGCCGACGATGTTTTTTGCTCGCCGAAATGACAGCAGCTATTGGCGTGGAGGGTGAGAGCTAGAGCGGATTTACCCGCTCTAGCTTTTATTGGGCTTTCTCTGCGCAGTGAAAGACTACTTTGTGTGCGTCGCAACCGCTGCGCGAGCCGCATCAACCAATGCTTGGCCGTCTATGCCTGCGCCATTGGCTTCTTTGACCCATCGATCGACAACAATCTGTCCTTTGGTTTCCAGCTCAGCAGTCAGTTCGTCGCTCAGCTGCAGCACCTCACCGCCGGACTTCTCTTGCATGGAGATACCCGGATTTTCGCCGTCTTCCCAGATTTGACCCATTAAGCCCGCCAAGGCGTCGCCAGAGTTGGCATTAATTACGGATTGCAGGTTTTCGGGTAGCGATTCAAAGCGTTCTTTGTTCATCGCGAACATAAAAACAGCGGTGCCGAAACGGCCGTGGTTAGCGGCTTCGTGGGAGTAGTCCGTGAGTTCTTGCAGCTTGAGAGCAGGGACAATTTCAAAGGACAGCAAGGCGCCTTCCACAGCACCTTTGGACAGGGCCTGCGGCAGAGCAGGTACGGGCATCCCCACGGGCTCTGCGCCCCATGATTCAATAGTCCAAGCACCAGTGCGGGATGGGGTGCGTAGCTTCAAGCCTCTGAGGTCGTCAGCCGTGGTGATTTTTTTGCTAGCCATGTGCAGTGCGTTGCCTTGGTGCACGTGCAGCAAAATCAATTTGACGTCTTTGAAGTCTTCCTCCATTAACTCCATGGTGTCTTGGATGGCGAGGTTGGTGGCCAGAGCAGAGCCCTCGTGTACGGTTGGCAGTTCGAATACTTCGCTACGGGGGAAAACCCCAGGGGTGTATCCGGTGACCGTCCATACTAAGTCTGCGACTCCGTCCCGCACCTGCCGGTACAGCTCAGGTGGCTTTCCGCCCATAGACATGGAGGGGAATATTTCCACTTTTAGCTCGCCGTTGGATTGCTCCTCCACTTGGTTTGCCCAGTATTGAAGCAAGTTTTTGTGTGGTGGCGCTTTGGGGCTGAGGAAGTGGTGAATGGTGAGCGTTTCTACGGCCGTGGCCTGACCAGAAACCAGAGCTGAGACGGCCAGTAGGCTAGCGGTGATTAGATTACGATACTTCATATGAAACCCTCCCAAGGGCTGATGTAACTTGTGACACTCTCTGGTGTCTCGAGGTGTTTGTTCACGAATTCAGTTTTGGCGATTGTTAAGCTTATATCTAAAAACAATGCTCTATGCGGTCCAGCGTGCGCATGGCATCGATGGCTTGGCTGACGCAGGCATTAGGCTTGCGCCCCTCTTGAATCGCGGCGAAAAACTCGCGATCTTGTAGCTCAATGCCGTTGTTGGAAACGGCCACACCGGAGAGATCTATCGGGTTCTCGTGGCCGTCGACCAAGTCATCGTAGCGAGCGATATAAGTGCCGTTGTTGCAGATGTAGCGAAAGAAGGTACCGAGTGGGCCGTCGTTGTTAAATGATAAAGACAAGGTGCAAATAGCTCCTGATGGCACCTTCATGCCGATGCTCATGTCCATGGCAATGCCGAGTTCTGGATGCTCAGGGCCCTGCATGCCTTGTACCTGGTTGGCAGTCTCACCAGTTTGGTATTGAAATAGATCAACAGTATGACAAGCATGGTGCCAGAGTAGGTGGTCGGTCCAACTGCGGGGCTGACCCAGCGCGTTGAGGTTGCTGCGGCGGAAAAAGTAAGTTTGAACGTCCATCTGCTGGACTTTTAATTCACCCGCTTGAATTTTGTTGTGGATCCACTGATGGCTGGGGTTAAAGCGACGAGTGTGGCCCGCCATCGCAACAACGCCGGTTCTCTTTTGAGTCTCAACCACTTTGTAGCTGTCCTCAATATTGTCTGCCATTGGGATCTCTACCAAAACGTGCTTGCCTGCTTCCATACACGCAATAGCTTGCTCAGCGTGCATTTGTGTTGGCGTAGCTAAGATCACGGCGTCGATGTTG
>JBMYWE010000491.1:0-2411 GCA_049607125.1 Granulosicoccaceae bacterium
GAGCTGATCGCCATGAACCTCGACCAGCGCCAGCCAGGTTTTCCGGCGGAGGTGCTTCCCCATTATCTTAAAGAGCTCGGGGTCAAGTACCACATCGAGGTAGAGGATACCTACTCGGTAGTAACCGACAAGATTCCTGCCGGAAAAACAATGTGCTCTCTTTGTTCGCGTTTGCGCCGAGGAATCATTTACCGCGTAGCCAAGGAACTGGGTGCCAACAAAATAGCCTTGGGCCACCACCGAGATGATATTCTCGAGACTTTCTTTTTAAACCTGTTCCACGGTGGCCGCCTGAAGTCGATGCCTCCCAAATTGCTGAGCGATAACAAAGAGCATGTAGTCATTCGCCCGCTGGCCTATTGCCAAGAGGACGACATCACCCGATACGCCCGTGCCAAACAATACCCGATCATTCCCTGCAACCTCTGTGGCTCGCAGACCAACTTGCAGCGGGTCGTGGTGAAATCCATGCTGGCTGACTGGGAAAAAATGCAACCCGGGCGTAGCTCGGTCATGTTCAGAGCCTTGCAAAACGCCTCTCCCTCGCACCTACTGGACAAACAGTTGTTTGACTTTATCAACTTGAGCCAGGCAGAGTCACTACCCGAACTTGACACAGCCTTCGACCCGCACTGAGCACTGGATGTTCGGCCTGCCCCTCAAGAGTCGAGTGTGGAAAATCGCAGTACCGCTCTTGCGCCGCCCAACTTCGACGACTGCTCAAGGCTCAATTGTGCTCCGTGCCAACCAGCCAGTCGCTGAGCGATGGCTAGCCCCATTCCATGCCCTTTTCGAAGCTCAGAACTCGTATCACCCAAACGCACAAAGGGTTTGAACACTTCTTGACGCTTGTCAAGAGGAATACCCGGTCCGTCGTCTTCAACGGTCAAAAAAAGTTGATCGCCCTCTCGCTGCAACTGCAGTAATACACAAGATTTAGCGTGCTGTGCCGCATTGTTGATTAGGTTCAATAACAACATACTCAAAAATCGTTTATCGGCCTGCACCACACCACCCTGCGTGACCGACGAACAAAACTGCACCGACTGAGCATTCGCGTGTCTACGCAGCAGCTCGGGTACAAAAACCTCTAGATCCACTCGCTCCAACTGCAACGACGGACGGTTGTCTTCCATTCGAGCATACTTGAGCAGGGTATCCACCAGTGACTCCATCTCAGACAGGTCCTGTTCCACCCGCTCAGCGTATTTATTGCGTTTGTCTTCGCTGAGATCTTGACCGAGCATTTCGACGCCAAAACGAAGCCTAGCCAAGGGCGTTTTCAGATCATGAGATACGGCTCGACTCAGCAAGCGATTATCCATCATCAAATCTTGGATTTTATCAGCCATCTGGTTGAAATCAGACTCGATAGCGGCAATATAGGAGTTGCCAGTAGTGTGTAGCCGCCGTTCCAAATCACCACGTCCAAAAGCTTGTGTCACCTGTCGTAGAGCACTCAGGCGTCTAACTAGTGGTGCGAGCCACACTAACACCACAGCAAACAAGCCGGCGTAAAAACTCAGGGTAAGTGTCCAGCGCATGCCGTCGGCGCGAGTGGTTTCTTCAACCGGCAGCCTATCGATCAATAGCAGTTGTTCACTACCAGGGATACTGAAATAAACCGACAGTGCGCGTTCACGACTAACCCCTTCCGCTTGCAAAAGTAGAGGTTCACCTGCTGCTAAAGACTGCAGCAGTGGCTCTGGTAGCGGAAGCTCTCGCACGTCTACTAAGGAGAGCTCAAAACCTGTCGACTCGCGTGCTTTTTGCAGGGCAAGTGCCCTGTCGTCGGCACCCGCCAGCGTTAAAGCCAACTGGTTCCCCAGCGACTTATACGCCAGACTCTCCATCGGCTTGCTCTGGCTATCGAACACCTCGTAGAGCTGCGATAATAAAAAACCAAGCCCAACCACACCGGCGAAAACCACAATAAGCAGCGATGCCATCAGACGATTAAACGACATCTACCAAGCATCCAGCGCCAGCAAATAGCCTTTGCCACGCACAGTTTTTATTCGAAACGGCCTCCCGGGGTTGTCATTCAATTTTTTCCGAAGCCGGGAAATTCGCACATCAATGGCGCGATTAAAGCCGTCGTAGTCGTAGCCACAAAGCTGCTCCATCAATTGGGATCTGGGAAGGATTTCACCAGCGGAACTCGCTAACAACCAGAGCAAATCGTATTCGTTGGCGCTGAGCTCAACGCTTTCATCGTCGAGACTGACACTTCTGGAATCGGGATCGATACGCAGACCACCAATTAGCACAGAGTGGTCGTTTATCGTCGTTTGACCTCTGCGCAACAACGCTTGTATTCGCGCCAGCAACACCCTAGGGCGCACCGGTTTTGCGAGGTAGTCGTCTGCGCCCTTCTCAAACCCAAGCACCTCGTCGCTCTCTTCGGCACA
>JBMYWE010000492.1:0-2410 GCA_049607125.1 Granulosicoccaceae bacterium
GAAACTTAGCTTGTCCAACTGCTCGGGGGCACAACGCTCTATGACCAAGCCCAAGTTTTCTGCAATCGAAAGCACAGACCCGAGCCGCTCATCTTGGCGGCTATCTTGCGCGTAAATTCTGACCACAGCCTGCGGGCGCCCCCTGAGCACAGCTTCGGCAGCGTGCAGACCGTGCACCCGCGCCAGCTCGCTCGCCTTGCTCGGTTTTTTGCCGCGCCTGCTCATCGACGCTTCCGCTTGTTTTTGCTTTTGGCTTGTTTTTTGGGCTGACTCGGCGCTACTAAATCCAAGTCTATTTTGCGCTCATCCAAGTCCACCCTAGCCACTTTAACCCGCATCTTGGTGCCCATGCTGTAACTGACCCCGTGCCCCTTGCCCACCAACTGCTGCGAAACTGGGTCGTAGTTGTAGTAGTCATTGGGCAAGTTACTGATATGCACCAAGCCCTCTACATATACCGCAGTCAAGTCGACAAACAATCCAAAGGAAGTGACTGCCGAGACAACCCCATCGAACTCTTCACCCACGCGATCACTCATGTACTCGCACTTAAGCCAATTGGTGACATCTCGTGTTGCCTCATCGGCACGGCGCTCGGCATTGGAGCACTGCTGCCCCAGCAATACCATGTCGTTCACGCTATAGCGGAAGTTCTTGGCGGCACTGCCACTGAGCATATTTTTAACACCGGCGCTGGCGAGAATTTGCTTGAGGCCACGATGTACCAATAAATCAGGGTAACGACGAATGGGCGAGGTGAAGTGGGCATACTCTTCCAGCGCCAAACCGAAGTGACCCTCGTTATCGGGCTGATACACGGCCTGCTTAAGTGAGCGCAACAGCACAACCTGTATCTGTGCGGCGTCTTCTCTGTCTTCAATCGCCTTGAGCACCTTGGCCAAGTCCTTAGCGCGCGGTTTGGCACCGCCGCCCAGCGACAGACCACGCAAACCCAAATAGGAGCGCAATTCATCCAGCTTTTCTGGCTCAGGCCCTTCGTGCACGCGATACAAGCTAGGCATTTTTTTGCGACCAAGTGCGCGCGCCGCGGCGATATTTGCCAGGATCATGCACTCTTCTATGAGTTTGTGTGCATCGTTGCGCACCAGCGGCACAATAGCGTCGATTTTGCGATCGGCATTGAACTCTATTCGCGTCTCTCGGCCTTCAAACTCCATCGCTCCGCGCTGACGACGCGATTTCATCAACACCTGAAACAGCTCGTCGAGCACCTGCAGGTGCGGCAGCAATTGGCGGTGCTGCTCAGCCAGAGCCTTATCCCCCTCGTAGAGCATGGCCGCTACCTGATCGTAGGTAAGCCTAGCGTGCGAACGCATCAAGCCATTGTGAAATTTGGAGCGCACGATCCGACCATTGGTATCCACCGTCATTTCACAGATCATGCACAGTCGATCGACATCGGGGTTGAGCGAGCACAATCCGTTGGACAATGCCTCGGGCAACATGGGCACCACACGACCGGGAAAGTACACGGACGTGCCACGCTGCTGCGCTTCGTCATCTAGTGCGCTACCAGGCTGCACATAGTGGGCGACATCGGCAATGGCGACAAACAGCCGCCAGCCGTTGCGGCGTTTTTCACAGTAGACGGCGTCGTCGAAATCTTTGGCATCGATGCCGTCGATAGTGACGAGCGGCTTGTCGCGCATGTCGAAGCGCCCCGCCTTGTCTTTTTCGCGCACCTCAGCGCCGATACCGGAAACCTGCTCGCGCACCGCTTTGGGCCACTCAAAGGGAATGCCGTGGGCATGCAGCGCGACATCTATTTCCATGCCCGCCGTAAGGTGCTCGCCCAATACGCGGGTGACTTTACCCACCGGTGGACTGCGACGACTGGGTTGCTGGGTCACCTCGGCGACCACAATTTGGTTTGGCCGTGCGCCGCCCATATCACTGGGGGCGATCATCACATCTTGATTGATGCGCTTGTTATCCGGCACCACGAAGCTGACGCCGTTTTCGAGCACTAAACGACCGACGATGGATAAATTGGCGCGCTCCAGTACCTCGACCAACACACCCTCGCGTCGACCGCGACGGTCGATGCCGGCCACCCGCACCACAGCGCGGTCTCCGTGAAGCACCGCGCGCATATCGCGCGGGGCCAGATACAAGTCTTCGCCGCCCTCGTCGGGTTTTAAAAAACCAAAACCGTTGGGGTGCGCGATCACTCGACCACGGACTAGATCTTGCTCATCGACGATGACAAAAGCACCGCGGCGGTTTTTCAAAAGCTGGCCATCGCGCACCATCGCCTGCAAGCGTCGCCGCAGCGCCTCTTTGTCGTCTTCATGGCGCAGCTTCAAGATGCGCTCTAATTCCTCGCGAGTAGCCGGCGCGCCGGACTCACTCATCATATCGAGCAGATGCTCGCGCGAAGCGATTGGCC
>JBMYWE010000493.1:0-2398 GCA_049607125.1 Granulosicoccaceae bacterium
ACAGCCTTGAAAAAGTTGCTCGCGATCAAAGCGCGCGACCCAGCCAAGGGCTTGATTCTAATCGCCGCGTCAATTGATCAACTCGCCCCTTGGATTCAACCACTGGGCTCCAGTGCGCTTCAACGCATTGGTGACAGCTGGCCTGGCCCGGTCACTTGGATTTTACCCGCCAGTAAAAAAGCTCCCGAAGCCGTGACGGGCGGTCGACCTACGGTTGCTGCCAGAGTCTCTGCTCATCCCCCTGTGGTTGAGCTATGTCGCGCTGCACGAACCGCCATTATCTCCACTAGCGCCAACTTGAGTGGAAAATCTCCAGCTCGTCATGCAGACGACCTAACTGACCTAATTGGCCTAGATGCTTGTTTAGACGCCCAAATTGGCGAACTCAAAGGCCCCACTCCCATCTTCGACCTACAAACCGGTACTCAACTCCGCTCATAGATCAGCTGTATCGGCCGTTAGCTGACGAGCAAGCTCGCATTCGGTTGCGTTGCTTGAATCAATTGGGTCGAAGCCAGCTCAAACCTGTTTCATAGCCTTTAAAAGCTATCAAAAAGGACTGCGGTGAACGCGTACAAGAGGAATTTCGCGTCGACTCAACTGACTAATCCAAAAATATTGAGTTGATGTGATGACCCAGAATAATCCTATACGCGTGCTAATGGTCACTCCTTTCCCGGAGATCGAGGACCAAGTTGTCGGTGGCGTTGCCGGCGTTGCCTATTACCTGTGCAAGCACTTGTCGGAGATCTCTGATATTGACGTGGAGGTGCTAGTGCCCGACGCCGACTGCCAGCAACTCGAAGTGAGAAGTCTGGCGGGAATCAAGGTCACTTTCCTACCACGGATAAAGCAACACCCCATCGCACGGGTTTTAGCCCCGCAAGTGGCCAAGGAGATCGGTGAGTTTGCCGACAAGGGCAACTTCGATCTGGTCCACATTCAAGCGGCACCCGAGTGGTCCACCCATATCAAACAACCGGTGATCACCACGATTCACGGTATCAACGAGCAAGACATGCTGTTTCGCGGCGGCAATGCGCTCAAACGCAAACTTATCTGGCCGCTAATGAGATTCGTCGAGCAACGCAAACGCGCAACCATTAAAAACCTTATTGTCATCAGCCCTTATGTACGCACGGCTATTGGCAAAGCACTTAAGGGTCGCAGCTGGGACATTGAAAACCCGGTGCGCGAGGACTTTTTTCACGTTCAGCGAGAACCAGAGCCCAACACCATCATTTTCGCCGGTGTCATTATTTCGCGCAAGAACGTCGCTCGGCTCGTGCAAGCGATGGCCAAGGTCAGAGAAACCATCCCAGACGCCAAGCTACGTATAGCTGGCAACATGAGTGACAAAGCCTACGGAAACTACTGTTTGGCCGAAGTGGAACGCCTCGGACTGCAAGAGAATGTCGAGTTTTTAGGCAGTTTGAACGTTGACGAAATGCAAGAGCAGCTTCGCACATCGCAGATTATGGCACTGACCTCACTGCAAGAGACAGCGCCATTGAGTATAGAAGAGGCGATGGCCGCCGGTATGCCAGTGGTATCTTCAAACATCTGTGGTATGCCCTACATGATTGAAGACGGCGTAACAGGCGCCCTGGTAGACCCCTTAAACATTGACTCGATTGCCAACGGCTTAATCACCGCCCTACAGCTAGATTTGCCGCAGGCAGCTGCCATTTCCGCCAATATTGCGCGCAGTCGGTTTAGAGGCGTAGTGGTGGCACGACAAACTGCCGCCGCCTACCGCGACATCTTGGGCATCGCCACTCCAGCTCAAGAGAAAGTTACCCGCATGACCGCGCGCGAGACCCCTGAGGCGGCTTAACCAACCTAGGCCCGCAGCTCCGCAGCCCGGCCAATGTGCCGGGCTTTTTTTGGCGTTCCCACCGTTGTGACTTTATAAACGGCCCGCATCACAGTAAAGTGCCGTGATGGAAAACACACCCAACACAGAAGACGTCAAGTATTACCTCACCGGCCTCCAAGACAGCATTTGCAAGTCAGTAGAGGCGCTAGATGGTCAGGCCCAATTTATTGAAGACAGCTGGAGCCGATCGGGCGGCGGCGGCGGTCGTACCCGGGTGATGACTGACGGCGGCATTTTCGAACAGGGAGGTATCAACTTCTCGCATGTGCACGGCCAAGGCCTACCACCATCCGCGACAGCGGCGCGCCCTGAACTCGCGGGAGCGAGCTTCGAGGCAATGGGTGTCTCTCTGGTACTCCATCCACGCAACCCTTACGTACCGACAACCCACGCCAATGTGCGCTTTTTTATTGCCGAGAAAGAAGGTGCCGAGCCGGTTTGGTGGTTTGGGGGTGGCTATGATCTAACCCCCTATTATGGTGATGAAGAAGACTGCCGCCAGTGGCACCAAACCGCCAA
>JBMYWE010000494.1:0-2395 GCA_049607125.1 Granulosicoccaceae bacterium
CCCTCTAGAAAAATGGCTCGTTGCTTGGCCATTTCTTCAGCTTTCTTTTTACCCATGGCTCGACGCAACATATCGGCGCCACCTAAGGTATAGCCCGCTAAGATTTGGGCAATCTGCATGACCTGCTCTTGGTACAAAATGATGCCGTAAGTGGGTTCGAGCACCGGCTTTAGCGAGTCGTGCTGGTAATCAATATGGGGGTAGGAGATCGGTTCTCGGCCGTGCTTGCGCGCGATAAAGTCATCCACCATGCCAGAGCTGAGCGGCCCGGGGCGGAACAGCGCCACCAAGGCGACGATATCCTCGAAGGTGTCTGGCTGGAGGCGCGAGATCAAGTCCTTCATCCCGCGCGACTCAAGCTGAAACACCGCCGTGGTGTCGGCTCGCTGGAGCAGATCAAAGGTGGCCTTGTCGTCCAGGGCCACCTGCGCCATGGCCAAGGGCTCTTCACGCGTTTGATTGATAATACCGAGCGCGTGGTCGATGATGGTCAGGTTGCGCAGCCCGAGGAAGTCAAACTTCACCAGCCCTGCCGCCTCGGCGTCGTCCTTGTCGAACTGGGTGACCAGTTTGCTGCCGTCGGGCTCGCAGTAGAGTGGGCAGAAATCGGTCAGCCCGGTGGGGGCTATGACCACCCCGCCCGCGTGCATGCCAGCATTTCGGGCAATGCCCTCCAAACTCAAGCCCAAATCAAGCAGGTAGTGCACCTCCTCGTCTTCGTCGTAGCGGCGCTTCAGCTCGGGCTCTACCTCCAGAGCCTTGGTCAGCGTCATGCCCACTTCAAAGGGCACCAGCTTGGAGATGCCGTCGACCATGCCGTAAGGGTGCCCCAAAATGCGCCCGCAATCGCGCACAACCGCCTTGGCTGCCATGGTGCCGTAGGTGATGATCTGAGACACCTTCTCGTGACCGTATTTATCTTTCACATATTGGATCACACGATCTCGACCTTCGATGCAAAAGTCGATGTCGAAATCGGGCATGGACACCCGCTCGGGGTTGAGGAAGCGCTCAAACAGCAGATCGTAGGGCAGCGGGTCGAGGTCAGTAATCAGCAGCGCGTAGGCCACCAGCGAACCCGCCCCCGAGCCACGACCCGGACCAACGGGGATGTCGTTGTCTTTGGACCACTGGATAAAGTCGGCGACGATCAAGAAATAGCCGGGAAAACCCATGCCGTTGATCACGTCTAGCTCGACTTGCAGGCGCTCCTCGTAGCGCGGACGCACAGTTTCGCGCTCTGCCTCATCGGGGAAATCCTCTTCCAAGCGCTTGGCCAAGCCTTCAAAGGAAACCTGACAAAAGTACTCGGCCTCAGTCATACCCTCGGGAATGGGGAAGTCGGGCAACACCGGCGTACCCAAGCTGAGCTTGACGCTGCAGCGCTTGGCGATTTCGACAGTGTTCTCAACTGCCGAAGGGATATCTTCAAACAGCGCCGTCATTTCGGCGGCCGATTTGGCGTATTGCTGATCGCTGTAGTCGCGTGGCCGATCGGGGTCGGCAAGCACGCGCCCTTGGTTGATACACACCCGCGCTTCGTGGCTCTCAAACTGGTCTGGACTGACCATCACCACGTCGTTGGTGGCCACCAGTGGCGTGCCCGTGGCACTGGCCAGACGCACCGCCCCGTCTAGGTAGAGCTCTTCGTTGGTGCGGCCGGTGCGCTGAACCTCCAGATAAAAGCGGTCACCAAACAGACTGCGCCAGCGGCTCAAATACTCCTCAGCGGTGTCCTCTGCTCCGCCGATCAACGCCGCCCCAATGTCGCCATAACGCGCGCCGCTCAAGGCTATCAACCCTTCGGTGCTGCGCTTGTTCAGCCACTCCCGCTGAACCACCGCGCGGTCGCGGTACTGACCTTTTTGGTAGCCAAGGCTGATCAGCTCACTGAGATTTTTGTAGCCCACATCGTTCTGCGCCAGCAGCACCAATTTGTGCGGGTGGTCATCGGTGGCTGTCTCGCCCACCCAGGCGTCCACCCCCAAGATCGGCTTTAAACCGGCCCCCAAGGCCGCGCGGTAGAACTTCACCGCTCCCATCATGTTGCTCTGGTCGGTGAGCGCCACGGCCGCCATGCTCTCAGACAACACCGGCATCAGCTTCTTGATACGCACCACGCTGTCGACTAGCGAGTATTCGGTGTGTAGATGCAGGTGGACAAATTCGGCGCTCATGGGACTCGCTTGGGCTGGATACTAGAGTGGCCATTATACGCCGCTTCGATCGCGCTCGGGAGGGTTCTCGACCAAGGCAGAACTATGCTAGGAATCCCTTTGAACGTGCACTCAGCCAGCAAGGAGACAGAAGAGTTCCAGCCGCATTTGGATTCGAGAGAATGCACCCTGCGGCTATTTTAATTGCCACGGGTTGATCACCGTGACACCGGCAAACT
>JBMYWE010000495.1:0-2173 GCA_049607125.1 Granulosicoccaceae bacterium
TTTGCGTAACAGGATAGGGAGATAAACGGTCTTTTTGTCCAGTGTGGTGATTTTGTATGCACAGGCATTGGGTGCTGCGGGTGAGTTTGGCTTAGCTGCCAAAGTCTCCCTAGCTAACTTTGGCTAGGTTCATGGCTTTCTCTGGCCACATGTTCTCGGGCGTTTGGACGCTAATGATTGGGCATAAAAACAAAAATATCGCCGGCCTTTGGAAGTGGGCCATTTTAATAAAAAACAAGGAGATACCCTATGTCAGCCGTAGCCACAGCCGAGGCGTTTGCAGCCCCCGAATCCGAAATCGAGTTTCAGGGCGAGGAGATCCAACAAAAATTATTTTCAGCGCGTGGTCGGGTTGGCGTGCTGAAATATTTCGGACAGACTTTCCTTTGGTCTGTGGTCTTTATGCTCGTCATTGCGGCGCTGTTTGCAGCCGCTTCTGCCATGGGTCTAGTGTCCGGCGGCCCCGAGGCTGCAATGGGTGGGGTAGCTATCATTTCTGGTGTTGTGATGTTGCCGTATTTGTACATCATGATTTGCTTTGGCGTTAAGCGTTTGCACGATATCAACATGAGCGGTTGGTTTATGCTTTTGTTGTTTGTGCCAATCGTCAATATTTTCTTCGGTCTGTACATGATGCTCAAGCCGGGCAAGGCAGAAGCCAATCGCTTCGGTGCTCAGTCAGAAACAAAGGGTTGGGAAAAGGTGGTTGGCTGGATCTACATTGTCTTGATGGTGGCTGGATTTGCCGCAGGTCTTCTGGGCATGGGTGCAGGTGGCCTTTCTATGATGATGGCCCAGTAGATCTATACTCGCCTTGTCGGCTTTTTTGCCGACAAGGATTTATTAGATTGTAAAGGTAGTGAAATCAAGGATGTTGCGCTCTACAGTCAGTGTAGCTACACCCGAAGGCACGGAGCTCAGGCTTGCGGTAGCTGGGCTGGTGCCTCGGTCTCTGGCTTGGGCCATAGATTTTTGCTTACGCATGTTGATCTACCTTGTGCTTGTCACCGTCATGGGGTCGGTGTTGATCGCTACTTTTTTTGATTTTGAAGACAGTCGCGACCGACTTAGCTATATGGTTGGCATTGGTTCAATCATCTTCTTTTTGTTGGAGTGGTTTTTTACTGCTATTCCCGAAGCACTATTTGGCACGACGCCTGGAAAAAAATTGCTCGGTTTGCGCGTAGTGCATACGGATGGCACGCCACTGGGTTGGCAGAGCGCGATACTCAGAAACTTTTTGCGCTTCGCAGATTTTCTGCCCTTCTTTTACTTCTCGGCCGTTGTCAGCATGCTGGTCGACTCCCGCTCAAGGCGTTTAGGGGACTTTGCCGCTGGCTCCATGGTGGTGTACAACCAGCGCGAGAAAATAGACTCGTCTGCGGCGGGTAAAATTGCAGCCATTGTGCCTCCGTTTGTATTGAGCCCTGAAGAACGGTCGGTTCTGTTAGATTTTGACGAGCGATGCACGGGTTTAACTGAGGAGCGCCAGATAGAGCTTGTCTCTCTATTGCCCGAGTTGAACTTGGGGCAGGGCATGCAAGCGGTGGAGACGCTACGTGCATGGGCAAGCTGGGTTAGAAACGGGCAGGAGGCGCATGAGCACGCAAGCGCAACTTGAGCGGCAGTACGGTCAAGCCTGGGATGATCTTGAACGATTGCTCGATGCGCTGGAATCCGCTAAGTTCTGGCGTGCCAAGCCTGAGCGCGCGGATCTTCCAAGCTTGTATTTAAAAGTGTGCGATCACCTAGCCCTAGTCAGGAGTCGCGGTTATAGCGCCTTACTTGAGCGTCGTTTGGATACATTGGCTCAGCGCGCTTACAGGCAACTCTACCGTCGTAGAAGCCAATACTTTTTGCCCTTTGTTCAGTTTTTAGCAGGTGGGTTTCCTCGACTACTGCGTCAGTATGGCGGCTTGTTCGCTCTGTCTAGTCTGCTGCTGTTTGGACCGTTTGTCCTGTGTCTGACTTTGTTTTACTTAAAGCCAGAGTGGATATTCTATGTGTTGGGTCAAGAGCAAGTGGCACAGATGGAGCAGATGTACTTGCGCGGAGAGGCCGCTGTCTTTGGTGGCGGTAGAAATGACGCCGATAATTTTCAAATGTTCGGCTTCTACATCCAAAACAATATATCCATCGACTTTCGCTGTTTTGCTGGCGGTATATTTTATGG
>JBMYWE010000495.1:2183-2395 GCA_049607125.1 Granulosicoccaceae bacterium
CTTTCAGAAGCGGGAGCTGCTCACGCATTTTGGGGGTTTGTCGCGGGCCATAGCGCACCTGAGTTGTTGGGGGCGGCGGTGGCGGGCACTGGTGGGCTATTGATGGGCAAGGCCTTGTTAAAGCCCGAAGATAAAACTCGCTGGAACTCATTGCTGGCCGTCGCACCCGATGCCTTAAGGCTGGTTGCCGGTGCTGCATTGTTGACGTTTAG
>JBMYWE010000496.1:0-2384 GCA_049607125.1 Granulosicoccaceae bacterium
GCCATCTGCGCTGATATCAAAGCCGGTGGCCATACCGTGGCTAACGAGTCGTTTGGGGTCTGCCAGTAAGGTGCGAAGTTTGGGCGTGGCCCCAGCCCAGGGCAGCGGGCCGAGCGCGGTGGCAACGTGCTTGCCTTTGGGGTCGGCAAAGAGCTCGACCAAGTCTAGGCTGTACAATTGCCCGGGGCGGTCTCGCTTGCTCAAGATCAACACCGATTCGCTGAGCGGATCAAAGGCGATGGACTCGGCGTCCCGCGGGCCGTCGGGGTAACGAAAATTCACGCTCAAAGTCGGCTTGATTTTGAGCTTGGCAAACGTGTCGGAGAGCTCTGGCTCTTCGATAAAGTGCAAGGTCGACTTCTTGTGTTTGGCGCTGTTGTCGCCAATGTCGGCCACTAGCAACCAAGATTGCCCGCGCCAGCGGAAGCTAGCCATATCTTCCCAGTCTCGGTTGCGTGTGCCGCGAAGCTTAAGTCTGGCTCTTGGGCTGCCATCGGCGGCGAGGGCGTAAAGGCTGGCGGGGTGATTGCCGTCGTTGTGCATCCATAGCAGTTGCGGTTGCACACGCGACACCGCTAGGCCGCTCGTTTCGCGCAGCGCCGATTCGCCAAGTTTAACGGTGGCCGCGAGCGGGGCAGTGCCACAAGAACAACACACGGTGATCAGTGCTAGCGCACTGGTTGCTCGAAATACTTTAAACATGGTGGGCGCTGCCTATCTTGGTTAATCAGTGCGCGATTGGCGCCAATATGGATACAGAGTATGTCAGCTAAAGAACTTCAAAACAGCCCCTCGCAACGCGCGAATTTGGAATCTCTGGCGCAGTTGGCGCTCGAGGCTGCGAGCGCCGCCGGTGCTACCTCCGCCGAGACCGATATCAGCACGGGGGTCGGTCTGGACATAGGGGTGCGCCTGGGTGAAGTTGAAACCCTAGAGCACCAGCGCGATCGCAGCATGGACGTCACCGTCTATGTCGAAAACCGCAAGGCTTCGGCCTCTACCAGCGACTTCTCTGCCGAGGCGATTAAAGCCACGGCGGCCAAGGCTTGCTCGATCGCGAAATATGGCTCGCAAGACCCGTGTGCTGGCCTCGCTGATGCCGAGCTGATGGCAAAAAATGTTCCCGATCTGGATCTCTATCACCCCTGGAACCTTGAGGTCGACCAGGCGATAGAACACGCCCTGCGTGCGGAGCAGGCGGGGCGAGACCACAGCCATTTGATTCGCAACAGCGAAGGCGCTACGTGCGGCACCTACGCGGGAGAGGGTGTTTACGCCAACAGTCACGGCTTGAGTCACTACAAGCGCGGCACACACCACGGCTACTCCTGCACCCTAGTGGCGGGAGAGGGTGACGGCATGCAGCGTGACTACTGGTTTAGCAGTGCGCGACTGGCGCAGGATTTAGCCGAACCGGAATCAATCGGTGTGGAGGCCGCGCGTCGCGCTGTGGCCAGACTCGAGCCCCGTGCGATCAAAACCGGCACCTACCCCGTGCTGTTTAATCCCTTTATGGCGCGAGGGCTACTGCAGTCTTTTGTCGGTGCCATCAGTGGTGGCTCGATCTACCGTCGTGCGTCATTTTTGCTGGACAAAGTCGGCGAGCAGATCTTCCCTGACTTTGTGCAGCTGGCCGAATTTCCGTTGATTCCCCGGGCCATGGGCAGCGGAGCAATCGACAGCGAAGGGGTGGCTCGCCAAGATCGCACCTGGGTGGATAAGGGTGTGTTGCAGGGCTATGTGTTGTCGAGCTACTCAGCGCGCAAGCTAGACACCCAAACCACCGGCAACGCGGGCGGTGTGCGCAACTTCAGTATTGCCCCCGGCAAGCAGAGCTTCGAACAGCTGCTGCAAACCATGGGTACCGGCTTGCTAGTCACCGAAATGATGGGTGGCGGCGGCAATATTCTCACCGGAGACTACTCGCGCGGCGCCAGTGGCTTTTGGGTTGAAAACGGTGAGATTACCCATCCTGTAGAGGAGATTACAGTGGCAGGCAATTTGGCTGATATGTTTATGGACATTGCAGCGGTGGGCAACGACGTCTACCTGCCCACCACGATTCGCACCGGTTCAATTTTGCTCAACAAAATGACGGTAGCGGCAGGCTAGTGCGATCCGCCGCGAGGCGATTGGGCGTCAAGAGCAGGGCACGCTTGGCCCTGCTTTTAGCACTAGGTATTTCGCTGGCAAGTTGCGCTAGCGAGGGTACCTTTTCTAGCTTTCCCGGTTTTCGGGAGTATTTTCGTGAGTATCCGCCTAAGAGCAAGCTGCCCACCGAGCAAGAGCGAGCCTTGCTCGAGCGCTATAGACCACGCATCTATTTGGCCGAGGGCCAAGACGAGCTTGCTCGCGGGGCACTGTCCAAGGTATCGGTCTTAGAC
>JBMYWE010000497.1:0-2374 GCA_049607125.1 Granulosicoccaceae bacterium
GCCCGGTACGAGGTGTCTGTCTTTAGAACAGAGCTTCCCCGCACAGCGACAGATTCGGGTCCATACCCGCGTGAATGCAGCTCAAAAAAAGTGTTTGTTGACTAGTGAGTAAAGTAGAGCTTTGAAAATAAACAAGGCCTTTTATTTGACGCGATAGAAATGTCGCCAAACAGCGGTGCGCTGCTCGCCCGAATAATCCATCGCGACATGCCAGTCGGGTGGCGGCAGAACGTCCTCTCCAAGGGCTGGCCATTCAATCAACCAAACGGCATCTTGCGTCAACAGGTCTTCAAGTCCGAGGTAGTAGAGCTCTTCAGAATCACCCAATCGGTAGAGATCCAAGTGGTGAACCGTGCCCTGTTCGGTGTCGTAGGTCTCGATCAGCGTGTAGGTGGGGCTGCGCACAGGGCCTGTGACACCCCAAGAGCGCAGCATTCCCCTGGCGAAAGTGGACTTGCCTGCCCCCAAATCGCCTTCGAGATGCACAAACGTCGGCGCCTTGAACTGGGCGCCGAGTTCGGCACCCAGCGCTTCGGTAGCGGCTTGATCGCCGAGCGTGCGACTGTGGTGTACGGCCAGTGTGCGATCGACCAAGGGACTACCTATTCCTTATTGAAAAAAAGTGCCGCTGCCAAGCAGATCAGCTTTGACGGCCTGATAAAAGGATACACCTACTTGACTGGCAATTTGATCGAGCAAACTTTTCTTTGGTCCGTACTCGCGCAACTCCTCAGCACCAACAATCTCGCGCGCCACGTAGTATTCATCGCCCGTTCCATCAGCCAAGCCGAGCTCTATCGCCTGGGCACCCGTCCAGAACTTGCCGCTAAAGGTGTCCTCATCCTCTTTCAGGCGGTCACCGCGTCCTTCGCGCACCACGGTTTTGAACTGCTCATGAATATCGGCAACCAGCGTGCGCATGTGCACAACATCTGTCTCGCGCGAGGGGGAAAAGGGATCGAGCATACCCTTGTTTTCACCGGCGGTTATCATGCGGCGCTCAACGCCAAGTTTTTCCATGGTGCCGACGAAGCCGAAGCCATTGGTCACCACGCCAATCGAGCCGACAATACTGGCCTTATCAACGTAAATTTCATCGGCGGCGGAGGCAATGTAATAGCCACCAGATGCCGCGACATCTTGCACCACCGCGTAGAGTTTCTTGTCGGGATACTCGGCCCTCAAGCGGCGGATTTCATCGTAGATGATGCCCGACTGCACAGGGCTGCCACCGGGACTGTTGATGCGCAATACCACCGCTTTCGCGCTCTCTTCTTCGAAGGCGTCTTTAAGCGAAGGCAACACAGCACGTGACGAAATCCCGTCACCATCGGCAGCAATCGCACCCGAGAGCACCAACAGAGCCGTGTGGTCTTCGGTAACAGTCGTGTCGGGGAACAGATGCTGACGAAAGGCCATCAGTGTGACGAAACCAATATAAGCGACCATCAGGAACTTGAAAAACAACCCCCAACGGCGGGTTTTTCGCTGCTCCACCAAAGCGCCGTTGGCCAACTCCTTGATCGTCTGGCGCTCCCAGCTCTCGCTGCGAGATGAGGTTCTTGTTCGGTTTTCTTCGCTCATGCTTCTGTCTCGTGGTCCTTGTCGGCCGAGCTGCACGGCTGTGCAACTGGTTAGAATACTTGTCAATTGAATACGACCAGACGAATCACGGATCGTGCCATGGCAAACTGTTTGGCCTAGAGTTTCGCTTCGAGTGCAACAGCCCAGTCGTCGGGTACCTCTATGCGCCAATCGCGCAGACCTCGCCACTCAAAGCGCAGTCGATGAGCGTGTAAAAACAAACGCTTGTGCCCCGCTTGAGCGAATCGTTTGTTCAGCGAGCGATCACCGTACTTATCGTCACCCAAAACAGCATGCCCCGATTCAGACGTGTGCACACGAATTTGATGGGTGCGACCGGTTTCAATACGCACGGATACTTGGCTGCAAGCGACACCCAGTGCCTGAAGACGCACATGACTGACCGCCCGCTTGCCACCTTCACCGCTGCTGCTGACTCGCTCGCCACCGCGCAGTTGGTTTTTTTTCATGTGGGAGACGATGGTTTTTTCACCCCGAGGCCAATGGCCACAAACCAGCGCGGCGTAGTGCTTCTCGACGCCACGCGCTTTCCAGACCGCCTGCAATGCGCGTACGGCGCCCGAATGCTTGCCGAGTAGCAAACAGCCGCTGGTCTCTCGATCCAGCCGGTGGGCCAAATCGAGACTAGGTCCAACACCGCGGCTCTGACGCAGCGCTTCAACTACGCCAAAGTTAACCCCCGTGCCTTTGTGTACCGCTATACCTGCGGGCTTATTCATCAAAATAAGGTCTTGATCCTCAAAGACGATAGCTGACTCTAGCGTTTCGA
>JBMYWE010000498.1:0-2372 GCA_049607125.1 Granulosicoccaceae bacterium
CGTCAGGGAATCGACCAGAAACGGCATATCGTCGGTGACAACCTCGATTACCGTGTGCGCCGCGCGATCGGCCTTGTTGTCGAAATGCGGGTTGAAAACCCGGATCAGGGGCTCGCCCCCATGGCGGGTCTGTGCGAATTCCCAGAAGGACGACGCCTCTTCGAACAGCGCCTGCGCACTCGACGACTTGATGTCGTCCGGCGGGACGTTGTCATAGAATGCCCGGATAAAGTCCGCGCAACCCGCACCGTCCTTTTCGCCGAGCCGGGTCGTCGCCAGCCGGGCGCTCTTCGGCTCGTTTGAGTGCCTATCTCTCTGATACCAACCGTCGGTGTTACCGCCTCAGCATGGCGTCCATGGGGGGGGCTTGCCAGCACGCGTAAGCCTTCACCAGCTTGGGCCGGTTTATCTGAGCGGTAGGCCTATGCGCCAAACACGATCACAAATAACACCTTGAGTGCGTTTGTAAGACCATTCGTAAGTTAATGGATATTTCGTAAGGTTCGCAGCGCGGTTGGTCGCTAATGTAGCCATATATAACGTCGGGTGTGACATCGGTACCCGTGGAGGCTTGGTTTATTATGGATGAGCAGCACCTAGAGGCGCGGGATCTCCGTGTTCTCATTGTGGACGATGATCCCGTGGATCGTCTCTATTGCACGACCTGTCTAAAACGTGCCGAGCAACGCTACGAGATCCATGAGGCAGACAGCGGCGCCGCAGCGCTTGCGGCACTAGAGACTGACAGCTTCGATTGCATGCTGCTCGATCAAAACCTGCCCGACGCCACAGGTATTGATCTGCTCAAGCAGTTGAATAAAGGACACCGCTTTGACGGTATGGCGGTGATCATTCTGACCGGACAGGACACGGTTGAAGTGGCGGCTCAAGCACTGCGTGGAGGTGCGGCGGATTATGTGCAAAAGCGTTCCGTCTCCACGGAATCGTTGGGCAGGGCCATAGGCAATGCCACTGAGAAAGTGCGACTCGAGCAAGCCATCTTTCAAGAGCGCGAAACTCTCGCGCAAAAAAACGATTTGCTGCGCGCCAAGCACCGCGAGATTCAAAACTTCTACCATCAGGTCTCGCACGAGCTGCGTACACCTCTGACGTCATTGCGAGAGTTTGTCTCGATTGTCTACGACGGTTTGGCCACTGACTACGATGAGCAGCAAGAATACCTAAGCTACGCCATGGAGAGTTGTGACCGCTTGAGCAGCTTGGTTGAGGATTTGATTGACGCCACACGCTTGGAAAGCGGCAAGCTGCGTTTGAAGGTCGATTGGGTGGAGACTCCCGACGTACTGGTTTTGCTGGAGCGCACCATGGGTGCGATTGCCCGCGAGGCTGAGATAGAGGTCTGTTACGCCGTGGAAAATGGTTTGCCCAAGATATGGGCTGATAAAGAGCGCGTGCTGCAGATTCTGACAATCTTAATGACCAACGCATTGAAGTTTACCGAGATGGGTGGTCGGGTCTCTGTGAGTGCTAAGAGCTGTGAGTTAGATGGGACGGCCATGGTCCGGCTTGCGGTGACTGACACAGGGTGTGGTATTGCCAAGGAGCATCAAGAGGCGGTGTTTTCGCGCTTGTTTCAAGTACAAAAGGTCGAGAATGAAGCCAGTGTCGGACTGGGTCTAGGGCTCAGTATTGCCAAGGAGCTGGTGGAGTCCCATCACGGGTTAATCGGTGTGAAGAGCGAACTGGGCAAGGGCAGTGAGTTTTATGTCTGCTTGCCGGTGGAGGAGTTTGAAGTAGCGCCAGATGAGGGCGATGATGATGGAGAGCAGTATTTGTTCGATGACGCTGCTTGATACGCGTTTCCCTGTGTTTGAACAATGGAATTGTTCGGTCGATATTCTCAAAAATATCTTATCCAAAATAAAACGGCGCTCTCATAGAGCGCCGTTTTAACAACCGTCCTTGCGATACCTAATCTGTGTTGCTAGAAGCGGTATCGCTATTGGTGTTGTCGCTCTTTTCGACTGGCACTTTAGCTGCGGGTGCCGCAGCTGGTGGCGGTACACGCGCTAGGGCTGGTGCTTGTAGTTCGGCGGCTACTGGTCGATTGCTGAGAGGTGCCGAGCTGGGCTTGGGCGCGGCAGCGGGTTCAGCTTTGGCCGTTTCTGGCTTAGCTACAACAGGGGCAGGGGCTGGACTAGCCTCGCTCTTTGTCACGGAAGCTGCAGGTGTCGAATCTGTATTGGCAGTTGGCGCTGGCGTGACCGCTTTAGGTTCCGACGATATTGCCGCTGGCGTGGCGACCGGGGCAGAATTAGCCACGGCAACTGTGGCAGCGGGTTTTTCTGAAGCTGCTGACTCGCTGGGCGCTGCCTTGTTGTTTGGTTCAGCGACACTGGCGGCTTCAGCGC
>JBMYWE010000499.1:0-2361 GCA_049607125.1 Granulosicoccaceae bacterium
ATCACGTCAGACTCAGAAGTCGAGCCGCGCTTTATGCCCGATACCAACAAGGCCTGGGGCACCACGCGCTTTCTCGACCCGGAGGATTTGCGCTACGACTTCCATCTCAACATCGTCACCTTTCAGCCAGGGGGCTCCATACCCTTTGAAGAAACACACGTCATGGAGCACGGCTTATTTGTACTGCAGGGCAAGGCCGTCTACAAGCTCAACACCGACTGGCACGAAGTAGAGGCCGGCGATTTCATGTGGCTGCGCGCCTTCTGCCCGCAGGCCTGCTATGCGGGTGGCCCCGAGCCCTTCCGCTATCTGCTCTATAAAGACGTCAACCGGCACATGCCGCTCAGCTTGTGAATCACCTATGCGTACTTTAACCCCCGTTCCGCTGACCGCCGAAGTCTTTGCACCCTACGGACAAGTGCTCGATATTACTCAAGCCGAGCAGCTGTCGATAAATCAAGGGCTGACCACGCGCTTTCACGATATGGCACAGGTGCGCTTCGATGGCGAGGGCGCCAAAACACTGATCAACATCTTTCGCAGCACGCCGGTCAGCTTTCCGCACCGTGTGCAGATCATGGAGCGCCACCCGTTGGGCAGTCAGGCCTTTTACCCTATTGGCGGCGCGCGCTTTATGGTGCTGGTGGCCCCCGCGGGCGACAGCGTGCGCGCCGAAGACTTACAGCTCTTTATCACCAATGGTCAGCAAGGCGTCAACTTCAACCCCAACACCTGGCACCACTATCAGCTTGCGCTAGACCAAATCAGTGACTTCTTGGTGGTTGATCGAGGCGGGGAGGGCAATAACCTCGAGGAAGTGGAGCTGCTCGGCGAGGCGCAGGTTCTGCCGGTTTAATTCCGCGCTTGGGGTTCTGCGAACAATAAGCGTCCTGCGGCAACGCTCGATGCACCGGGGTTTATCAGGCCTACCAATTGGATGGGAAAACGTGGGCCGGGTAAGATGGCGCAACCGATGAGTCACGCGGATACACAGCAATGCGCTGCTCACGGTGCATTCAGGTACACTGCGCGCAGTCTTTCCCATTCGCTGATATCCCTATGCAGACTCTGCTTGCCCGCGTGGCCCCTGTGTTATTCGTCTGGCTCTGGAGCACGGGTTTTATCGGTGCCAAGTTGGGCTTGCCCTATGCCGATCCCGGCGTGTTTTTATTCGTTCGATTCTTGATTACTGCGGCGCTGTTGGTTGCTGTCGTTAGCCTTTTTGTCGGACCTTGGCCCCGTGACCCCAAGTTTTATTTTCACCAGTGTGTGATTGGTCTGCTGATGCACTGTTGTTATCTGGGAGGCGTTTTTGGCGGGATCTCGCTGGGTTTAAGTGCTGGCCTCGCTGCTTTGATTGTGGGCTTGCAACCAGTATTGACGGCTTTGATTGCGGGGCTTTGGTTGCGTGAGCGCTTGACCGCTGTGCAGTGGGGCGGTTTTCTGTTGGGTTTTGCAGGAGTGGTGCTGGTCGTGCTCGACAAACACGGCGCTGGTGGTTTCGGCGGAGGAGCTGTCGCTATCGCTCTATGTGTGTTGGCGCTTTTTGGTATATCTACCGGCACGGTCTATCAGAAACAATATGGGCAGGGGGCTCCGTTGTTTGCCGCCACGGCCACGCAATTTCTTGCCTCGGCGTTCATCATGGGCTGTATCGCTCCTTTTTGGGGTTCGATGGAAATAGAATGGAGCGGGCAGTTTATTTTCGCTATGGCTTGGCTAGTGCTGGCTCTGTCGCTGCTGGCCATCGGCTTGCTCAGCTACTTGATCAGTCGCGGTGCAGCTTCGCAGGTGGCCAGCTTGTTTTATTTGGTTCCTCCGGTTGTGGCCGTGGAGGCCTGGCTGTTGTTTGATGAGCGCCTGGGTCTTTTATCCATGCTTGGCTTGGCCATGGTGATGGTGGCCGTGCGCATGGTGCGGCAAAAGAGTGTCTGAGCGAGGGGATAAAGCTCTGGAAAATACCCGCGGTAGCCTGTCAATGGTATTGGCGATGGCTGCCTTTGCAGTGGAAGATATGCTGATCAAGGCGGCGGCGCAGAGCGTTCCGGTGGGTTTTGCTCTGGCGGTTTTTGGGCTGGGTGGGTTGTTGGTTTTTGTCGTGATGTGTAAGCGCCGCGCAGAACCACTGCTCCCTGCTGTGGCTCGGTCTCGAGCCGTATTGATTCGCGCCTGTTGCGAAGTGCTGGGCCGGTTGAGCTTTGCGCTCGCTATCACGCTGACTACCTTGTCCAGTGCTTCGGCCATACTGCAGGCCACACCGTTGATTGCCATGCTAGGTGCAGCTTCCTTTTTCGGCGAGCGGATTGGTGTCGAGCGCTGGTGTGCTGTTGCGGTCGGTTTTTTGGGCGTGTTGATGATTAT
>JBMYWE010000500.1:0-2360 GCA_049607125.1 Granulosicoccaceae bacterium
GCTGCAGATGTTCCGTTTTTAGAGACGAAAGGTGCTCAACGCCGGCGGCAATGCGTTGCTGAAGGTCGGACTGGTCTACTCCCACCAGAGCTTCACCATTTCCTCGCCCCATGCGATAACTGTCCACTTGCATCACCTCTGACGCACGCCAAAATCCCTGCGACTCCCCTTGTGGACCAAACTTGGGAATTCTGCTCAAGTGGTCGGCGCCGACACCAATGATAACCCCACCAACTCGCTCAAGTGATTTCGGCAGCCTCGGTCGAAATTTCTCATGTAGCGGCGGAGCCTCATGTCCATCGCTTACAAAAACCACGCGGGTTTTCTCTCCGACATCAGCGCGCACCTTTAAGGCTGAGTACAATCCTTTGCTCACTTCGCTGCGCGCTACCCATGCCGAGCGCCAATCGAGAGCGCCCAGCGCTGCGTGCAACTCGGCGTGATGCGCGCACACCTCGACGGAACGAAACAAAACAAAACTGCGGTGACCGGTGAACAGGGCTAATGCCAACTGCGACCCACAGGGCCAGCGCAACAACATTTGCTGGCTGGCTAGCTTGGTGAACTCTAGACGCGAAACCGCTCTATCCTGCCAGTGCATATCAACCACGTTCATGCTCTGCGTAATATCTATCACCAGCAGAATATCAGCAATATTCTTTTTTCCCTTGTAAGTCCATGATCCCAATGCAAGCACGGAGAGTAGAACGGCGAAAAGCAGCGCAGAAAACGCTAGGCTGGCACGTGTTTGCAAACTCACGGCAACCGCTCGCGGCCAGTGGCACTCACCGGTGCTTGTGGGGAGCGATCTGGCATTTCATCGAGCTCCGGCGCCGCAGTGGCGAGCACATCGGGCTGAAGAGCCAAGGCCACTGCCAAATTGTGAGTCAAGGCCCGATCATCGGGGCGCTCGCGCAACAACTCTCGGTAGTGCCATTTAGCGAGCTCAATCAAAACAGCTCGACCTTCTTGATGCGTCGATAGCTCAGTCTCCACCGCTTGCTGAAGATACACGCCTGCCAGATTGAATCGTGCAGCGGCCCATAAATCTTCTGGCGCACTGGATCGTAGCTGAGCATAGTGCTCACTGGCCGTGGCCAGATCACCAGCGCGTTCAAAGCTGAAAGCGCGTAAAAACCGCTGCTGCTGCAGTGGCGCAACCGCTGCAGCCAGCGAAAGCTCTCCATTTGACACGGCACGATTAAACGTTTTCAGGCGCCACCATTGCCGCCCCGCGACTACAGCTAACAGCAACAACAACACACCGAACCCGATCAGCGTAGAATAAAACCTCGAAAATCTTGTGGGTATTTCCCTCATTCTTGGTCGCCGATCGGTTGCTCTTGGACACTACGCATCACAAGGTATTCAACTAAGGCCAGAAGTAACAACAACAACGAGGCGACCACGAAACACCAACGGCTAAGGTCTTGGCGGGGAATGAGGTCTTCGTAGTTCAACGGTAGATTCTGCAATTGGTCGATGTCTGCCACCGCCTGCGCCAAATCACTCGGGCGCTCCGCAGAGTATCCGCGGTACGGTGTTGGCAGGCGCTGAAAAAATCGGTGCAGCTGCACTTCAGGCTCTATGAAAGTGGCCGTGTCAAAAATATCGGGACCATTCGCTGTACGAATATAGAGCCAATAAAGGGCAACTCGATATTGCAACGCAAGCTCCCTGATCTGGCGCCTGGTGTCTGAATCCAGATGGGCGGCACCATCAGAAACCAGCAGCACAATGCGAGAACCGCTAAAGGGCTGACCTTCAAACAAGGACAGCGCCTGCAGCAATCCGGCCCCTATATT
The DNA here is from genome assembly GCA_049607125.1 of Granulosicoccaceae bacterium. GTDB lineage: Bacteria > Pseudomonadota > Gammaproteobacteria > CALCKW01 > CALCKW01 > CALCKW01. Next base: position 1,806 of record JBMYWE010000500.1, read on the forward strand.
GGTGTCTCCCAGCCCCCTGCCAATCCCCCCCGCATCGATAGCAGCGCTAAGTAATTCCTGCTTTCGGGTCAACTCTACAACCGGGATAGCCTGTGTACTGAACGCCACAAAAGCGAACATGTCCTCAGCGCGGGATTGAATAAAGGCAGACATCACTTCACGAGCTACCTGCCCTTTGGATGCAGCTTTTAGGCGCGCCGCGTGAGCTAGGCTCTTTTTCCCTTCAGCAAAAGCCTGATCCATACTGCGGCTGCGATCTAGTGCAATAACCACGTGCGCCCCCTTACCAACTTGGGGTACGCGAGATAAAGGCTTGTGCAAACCAGCAAGTCCTAATAACAAGGCTGCTACCGCTAGGCTGGCAGCTAGGCGAATGACTATACTCAGGTAATGGGAGCTCGACTGGTTTTGCAACAATCGGGTGTCGGGGTGCTCGTGCGCGACCACCCAGTATCGCCGCCAAGGCAAGAACATCAGCAGCCCGAGACTAAGTAACCAAGGGTACTCTACTGCAACCCCGCTCATTGCCGCCTCTCTATGGCAGCGCAGGTGTGC
>JBMYWE010000501.1:0-2358 GCA_049607125.1 Granulosicoccaceae bacterium
AGCCAAGTTATAATGACCGAAACCGTTTCTGTCTATAAACAGTTGATAATCGCTCCATACAAACGCTTTAGCCAAGGCTAATTGCCACCTGCCGTCCCTGCTCGGCAGACTGCAACACGGCCAATGCCGAGGCGAGTGACCACAGGCCGTCCTCTGCACTGGCCGCCACTTCACCCTCGCCTGCCACTGCGCGATTAAAAGCCTCTAAGCCAGCTACGTAATAATTACTGGGTTCGATGTCGAACTGCTGTTCCCCATCGGCTGTTCGCAGGGTAACTTTTTGCTCGCCGCCTTGCGCCATGACACCTGTGGCGATAATCGAACCTTTGTCACCGTGGATCTCTAAACCGTGCCCCGCATGCGGAACGGAAAAGCTGACGTGAATTTGCGCCAGTAGATCATTGTCGAAACGCACCACCGCCATGTTGCCATCTTCTAGGGTGCCGGCAGCCATGCCTGCATTATGACTGAGTGAGACAGCTTCCGTCGGATTGGCATCGAGCAAAAAGCGCAGGCTGTCGATATCGTGCACGGTGATATCCAGCACCACGCCGCCACCGGCGGCGGCTTGATTGATGCGCCAGCCCTGCAAGGATTCGCGCAGGTAGACCGCATGAAAAACTCGTGCGGAATTGGGCCTGCCAATGACTCCACTGCGCACGAGATCGCGCATCACAACATGACTGTGTGAGTTGCGTAGGTGATGGTTGGTGGCCATCACCACGCCCGCCTCGCGACAAGCAGCGGCCATGCGTTTGGCTTCCTCGAGCGAGGTTGATAGCGGTTTTTCACACAGCACATGCTTGCCCGCAGCTGCAGCCGCCAGTACCTGCTCGCTGTGGAGCTCGTTGGTGGTGCTGATGTATACCGCGTCACTGTCCGCTTCAACGAGCAGTTGTTGCAGGTCGGTGTAACTGGCGTCAATGTGATGCGCTTGAGCGTACTGCGCCCCGCGTTCGGCGCTGCTGCTAAGCACAGCAACCACTTCACCACCGGTTGCACGTATAGCGGGAATCATCTTGCCAGCCGCGATATCACTGGCGCCGATGGCCGCCCACTTCAGTTGCTTGCTGCCCATGCTATTGCTCCTTTATACGATTCGCTGCTCTGTCTTGGCGTCAAACACCACGGCGCGGGACATATCTACCGCAAACTCGGTTTCGGTGCCCGCGCTGAGCGCTAGGCCAGCTCGCAACCTTGCAGTGATGGCGTGACCACCGATGCGTGTACTCGCATAAATATCGGCGCCCGTTGGCTCGGCCACTTCGACAGGACATCGCAAGTTGACGGTTTCGTGTCCAATGGCTTGGGCACTGATGGGGTCTGTGACCATTTCCGGTCGCAAGCCCAACATCACCTCACGCCCTTCACCCAGTTCGCCCTGACCATCCACAGCCGGTAACGCCAACACGGCCGCCTGATCGCCCTCTCCCACTTGAATGGCCAGAGAAGACGGCGCTCGCACAAGTTTGCCGGGAAGCAAATTCATCGCTGGCGAGCCCATGAAACTGGCGACAAAGGTATTAGCCGGGCGGTTGTAGATGTCGTCCGGTGTACCCAATTGCTGCACGATACCGTCTTTCATCACCGCAATTGTGGTGGCCAAGGTCATCGCCTCAATCTGGTCGTGGGTCACATAGACAATGGTTGAGCCTAAACGCTGATGCAGGCGTTTTATTTCGGTGCGCATATCCACGCGCAGCTTGGCATCGAGATTGGACAAGGGCTCATCGAAAAGAAATATTTTGGGATCTCGGACAAGCGCCCGCCCCATGGCCACTCGCTGACGCTGACCCCCCGATAGCGCACCTGGCTTGCGTTTTAAGAGATGTTCTATTTGAAGCATCTCGGCCACCTTGGCCACTGCGGCGGCACGTTCGCTTTTCGAGACGCCACGCATCTCCAACCCGAAGGCGATGTTTTCTTCCACCCGCATATTGGGGTAGAGCGCGTAGCTCTGAAAGACCATGGCGATATCACGCTTGGAGGGGTGACGCTCGTTGACGCGCTCACCGCCGATGGCGATCTCGCCCGAGGTGATCTCTTCTAAACCTGCAATCATGTTGAGCAGGGTTGACTTGCCACACCCCGACGGCCCAACCAACACCAAAAAATCACCGTGTTCAACGCTGATATCAATGTCTTTGAGAACTTCGGTGCGGCCGTAGTTTTTGCAAATTTTTTGTATGTTTAGCGAAGCCATAATTATTATCCCTTGACCGATCCGGCCATCAGGCCTCGAACGAAGTAGCGACCCGCCAGTACGTAGACCAGCAGCGTAGGCAATGCCGCAAGTACGGCGGCAGCCATGTGGACGTTGTATTCTTTGACACCTGTCGAGCTATTCACTAGATTATT
>JBMYWE010000502.1:0-2354 GCA_049607125.1 Granulosicoccaceae bacterium
ATGCCGGGCATCGTCGTCTGATGCACGACGTAACTGTCCACTGCGTTGCCAGTAGCCCACACGCTCAGCGTCGTCGTTGAGAACCGCTTGCGCTGCTTCGACCAAATCTAAGCTCGCGTCGAGTCGAATCACAACGCCACGCGCGAAGTGACGCGCTAGTTCTTCCCAGGCGATCACACCGGTTTCTTGGTTCAACATTGCGTTTTCTAAGGATGGATCAGGCGACTGCGTCATACTGGCCTCAATGGGTTAAGCGCGATACATGGTCGAGCTGCACGTCAAACGTACTGAGCACCCACCAATTTCTGACCCCCCATTGTACGCGAGCCTCTACGACCGCGCAGCACAGAAAAGCCGAGCTTGATATGATGCGCAACCACCGAATCTTCTTCGCGAGCCTGTCACGCGCATGAACACTCAAGCCAAAGCCCAACAAGTCCTCCAAAGCACCTTTGGCTATGCGTCATTTCGCGGCTTACAAGCTGACGTCGTGCAACATATTTGCGACGGCGGCAGCGCGCTGGTGCTCATGCCTACAGGTGGAGGCAAAAGCCTTTGTTATCAGGTGCCAGCACTGGTTCGCGAGGGGCTGACCGTGGTGGTCTCGCCACTAATCGCTTTGATGCAAGACCAAGTACAAAACCTCCAGCAAAACGGGGTTGCTGCGGCTTTCGTCAACTCCAGCCTATCAACGCAAGAAGTACAAACCGTGCTGGACAAAGTACGCCGGGGTCAATTGAAATTGTTGTACATGGCCCCCGAGCGATTGTTGATGCCGTCGATGCTCAGTTTACTCGACAGCGTTGACATTGGACTGTTCGCTATCGATGAAGCCCACTGCGTCTCACAGTGGGGCCACGACTTTCGCCCTGAATACGCTCAGCTCAGCCTGCTTGCCGAACAATACCCCGATGTGCCACGACTCGCGCTAACCGCCACCGCCGACGATCAAACTCGGGCCGATATCAAATCGCGCTTGCAGCTGCATGAGCACGCTGAGTTTGTTGCGAGCTTCGATAGGCCGAACATCCAATATCACATACAGACACGCAATAAAGGAGTGGAACAACTCCTGAACTTTATTCAGGAGAACCACACGGGGGAGACGGGTATTGTCTATTGCCTGAGCCGCCGCAAGGTAGAGGAAACCGCCGTTAAGCTGGCCAATGCGGGGCTTAATGCCCTGCCCTACCACGCGGGCATGGAGTCAGAGATCCGCGCCATCTACCTGCGTCGGTTCTTACACGAAGACCCGATCATCATTGTCGCCACAATCGCTTTTGGCATGGGCATTGACCGACCCGATGTACGCTTTGTGGCGCACCTTGACCTGCCCAAGAGTATCGAGGCCTATTATCAGGAGACAGGTCGCGCGGGACGGGATGGCCTGCCCTCCACCGTCTGGATGGGCTACGGCTTGCAAGACGCCATCACCTTGCGCCAGATGATGGAAAACTCGGGCAACGGCGAGCAGCGTTTGGTCGACCACCATAAACTCGAAGCCATGCTCGGGCTGTGCGAAATCACCCGCTGTCGCCGCCAAGCACTACTGGCCTACTTTGGCGAAACACTGGAAGAACCCTGCGGTAATTGTGACAACTGCCTAGAGCCACCACAAACCTGGGATGGAACCCAAGCTGCACAAAAGGCGCTCAGCTGTGTCTATCGCACTGGCCAGCGTTTTGGGGTCAACTACTTGATCTCGGTCTTGCGTGGTGCCGATGAAGCGCGAATCAAGCACAACAACCATCACCAACAGTCCACCTTTGGCTTGGGCAAAGATACCCACGAGACCACGTGGCGCAGTGTATTTCGCCAACTGATCGCGCACGGCTATCTGCGCGCAGATGCCGCGCACGGGGGCCTTCACCTCACCGAGCAAGCCCGACCGCTATTGCGCGGTGAGCAAAGCCTCAGTCTGAGACTCGACGCCAAGAAATCCAAAGCCGAGAAAAAACGCAAACGCAGCAGTGTTGCCCTCGAAGGCATAGAAGAAGATATGTGGGAAGAGCTGCGACTGCTGCGCAAAGAGTTGGCTGAGGAACAAGGGGTACCGCCATTTATGGTATTCCATGATGCGACTTTGGCTGAAATGGCACGAGAGCAACCAAAATCTCTGGCTGAAATGGCCGAAATTTCAGGCGTTGGCGCCAGTAAATTGGAGCGCTTTGGCGAAGACTTTGTGCACTTTTTTACTGTCTACCAAACGTCGAGCTAAAATTTTGGCGAGCAAAACCCTCTCTCCGGCAGTCTCTGAAAGCTGTTTATAAGAAAGTACGCACATACTTGAACGAACTTGTCCAAACGGCAATACGTGTTTGCTTATCTACTAAGCGCTTGAATAATATATATTT
>JBMYWE010000503.1:0-2344 GCA_049607125.1 Granulosicoccaceae bacterium
AAACCGCGGATGAGTGTATTGAGCGCCTTGGCGTCGAGATTCCGGTTGAGTTGTATGTTTACGCCAGCCCGAGTTTTAACGCCATGTGTGTCAAGCCCGAGGAGGGGCGACTGTTTATTATGTTCTCCTCCAGTTTGCTCGAGGGCTTTGAAGACAGTGAGTTCCGCTTTGTGATGGGCCACGAGTTGGGCCACCACCTGTACGACCACCACAGTGTGCCGGTGGGGTATTTTCTTAAAAACAGGGGCACCGACCCCAAGCTGGCATTGCAGTTGTCCACCTGGTCGCGCTACGCCGAGATTTCGGCCGACAGAGCAGGGGCTCACTGCGCCAATGATCTCACCGGGGTGGCCCGGGCGTTGTTTAAGTTGTCTTCGGGTTTGACCGGCGACTTGGTGCAGTTTGACCTCGATGCCTTTATGGAGCAGGTAGACGATATGCAAGTGGCCGATGCCGAGCCGGGGCAGGGCTCGTCACAGAGCGACTGGTTTATGACGCATCCGTTTAGCCCGCTACGGGTTAAAGCGCTAAAGCTCTACCACGAGTCCGAGCTTGTAAAAGATGGCGGCAGCTCGCAAGAGCAGCTGGAGCTGGGCGTGCAAACCCTGATGGGCTTGATGGAGCCCAATTACCTCGAGGGTCGCACGCCAGCTACTGAAGCGATGCGGCGCGCGTTGTTTGCCGCCGCGCTGACGGTGGCCAATGCGGATGGCGAGGTGTCGGAGGCCGAAATAGAAGTGTTTGAGAAGTTCTTTGGCGACGACAAATTCAGCGAAAAGCTCAACCTCGAGAAACTCGCCGAAACCCTGCCCAGCCGCATAGAAAATGCACGTGAACTCACCGGCCCCGGTCAGCGCATGCAGCTGTTGCGAGATTTGGTGCTAGTGGCGCGGGCGGACCACGAGGTTTCGCAAGCCGAGCATCGCGTGCTCTCGCAAGTGGCCGAAGGTCTGGAGCTGGGTGAAGAGGTGCTGGTGCAGTTTCTCACCGGCCCCTTGGCCCCTCTCGATTAAGCTTTATCATGACTCCCGCTATTGAGCTTGCCAAAAAGAAGAAGATCACCCACGCGGTGCACGAGTACACGCACGAGGCGGGCAGCGAATCCTACGGTCTGGAGGCCGCCGAGAAAATGGGGGTGGACGCCGCCAGGGTTTTTAAAACTCTGGTGGTGCAGCTCGACGGCAAGGATTTGGCGGTGGGCATTGTGCCTGTTTCCCAGCAGTTGAGCATGAAACTGATCGCCAGGGCTTTGGGGGCAAAAAAAGCAAGTATGGCATCGCCTGAAGCCGTGCAGCGCTCCACCGGCTACGTGCTTGGTGGTGTGAGCCCGCTCGGACAAAAAAAGCGATTGAAAACAGCCATCGATCTCAGCGCCCAAAACTTCGAGAGTATTTTTGTTAGTGCCGGTCGGCGAGGCTTGGAAATAGAGCTGAGCGTCGACGATCTGGCGAAGCTGTTATCTGCGACTGTCGCTGCAATAGCGCAATAGGTGCTCGCGCTCATTCAAGTGGGCATCGTTTCCACTTGAAAGAGCCGCCGTCAGGCGCGCCGCTATCGATACGGGTTTTCTTTCCGCTATTGTGGCAGCTTGTTGTTTAGAGTGGCAATTCGAATTCTTTACCCTGAGTTGCGGGTGAGCAATCACAAACAAGCGTGTGATGATTGAATAGTTGCTCGAACAGCGGCGTGTTAGGCGGTTTCCAGTGTGCAGGTACCGAAGATGTATTAATATTTTCCTGCAGAAAATTTAGCCCCTTGGCAGAACTTAAAGTCGCGTTTGCCGGCTTGCGAGAGATTGATTGATCGTTGTAGTAGATAGGCCGGGTCACAGCAGGCAGTGAGCATTATGGATTATCAATGGTACGATTTGGTGGGGAATATCGGCGTTTTGCTGGTGTTGGGTAGTTACTTTTTGCTGCAATTGGAGAAAATTGATAGCCGCTCGCTGAGCTACAACCTCTGCAATGCGCTGGGGGCTGTGTTTATCCTTATCTCGCTCTATTTTGAGTTTAACCTGTCAGCTTTTGTGATCGAATTTTTCTGGCTGCTGGGCAGTTTGTATGGTTTGTTTAAGTTGTTTAGGCGCCGCAGTGAAGTGTGTTGTTAGCGATAGTTTGATCTGTCTGGGCCTGCGCGTGGTTTGTCGATAGTGGGTGTTTGGCCCTGCTGAGCTTGCCAGGCGCGCATCGCTTTGTAGTAGGTGTCCCAGACGCAAGGGCAGCAGGCACCGCCGCCGCAGCATTCATGTGGCAGTGGCGCTTCGGGCTTTTTGTTTTGGCTGTTTTTCATTTCCGGCTTGTTGCGATGGTCGAGGCGAGTTAGTTGCACTGAAACCGTTGCACAG
>JBMYWE010000504.1:0-2328 GCA_049607125.1 Granulosicoccaceae bacterium
CCGATATAGCTCACTGGTTTATGCACGACAAAACCCGTGAGGCCGAGCAACGCCAACACAAAGTTGAAGAGGCGCAACTGGCCAGGCAGTCGACTAAAATGGCGGCGGCAATTCGTCTCATGCGAGAGAATCTGGAAGATCCCATTCCCCCCTTAGAGTTGGCCAAGCATGCAAATTGCTCACTGCGACAACTGGAAAGACTATTCAAAAAGCACCAACAGACAACCCTGCAAGGCTACTATCTGTCGCTGCGACTTGATCAAGCTAGACGCTACGTGACGCAATCAGGAATGCCGTTATTTGATATTGTGGTCGCAGTAGGCTTTGTCTCGCAATCTCACTTTAGCAAGTGCTATCGAGATAAATTCGGCCTGTCGCCAGCCGTTGACCGAAAACAAAACAGCGAAGGCTAAGCAACAGCTAATTTTGTACAATAAGCCAGATCAAACTAGGGTTAGTTTGAAGCGAATCAACCTCGCCCCAAGCTAAACCTAACCGCGCAACCAGAACTTGACGCGCATACCAGTGAGAAAACCCATATCACTGTTATCTTCGTCGATGCTGCCAATCTCACCGATACGTTTACTGCATCTAAAGCATCGTTGCTGCTGAAATCAAAGCCAACTTTAGCTGAGCCCGCGTTAAAATGGACCAGTACACGAAAGGTGTCAACGGAATCAGCAGCTGGGGTTTCTTCGGAGCTCTGGTAGGCCGGTGCAACATCGGCTCCGGCAAGCTTGGCGGCAACATACAAGTCAGTTGCTGCGTCGTCTTCACCGTCATCGAGGTCTATCGACAATACAGCTTCAAAGTCTCCAGCTGCGTAGGCGAGCTGCATGGTGTCTGATCCGCCAGTTTCAGCGAATGCAATACCACCGTCCGTTTAGATGGCCTGCTCCGAGAACATATCGTCGCTGCCATCGCCCTGGTTTTTCCAATCGAAGTCCAGCTTACCTAAAGCGGTAAGGCTTTCACTCAATATGTACCTCGCGCCAAACTACAAATCGAGATCGTCGTAGTTCACGTCTAGGTCATTATCCGCACCCGACTTTTGGAATAGTTGGACTTGCAAATCACCGTTGAGATGCAACTTCAGCTCATCCTTATCATAGGGTGTGACGGCACTGCTGCTGCCAGCAAACAACAAAGCACTCAGGCTTGTGGCGAGGACGGATTTTTTCATTATTTACTCCGAGAGATAAAAAACACGCAAGCTGAGAACCAACCTCGGACGAACTCGCGCAGTATGTTGGGGAAGTAGATCGCAGCGTGTTATTTTGATAACAGCGGCGTGACAAAGACCGAGCACACCCAGTCTGGGAAAAATCCCACTTCGCAGCTCCTAATAGCATTCCGCCGCACGCACTCAGCTCGTCTTTCGTCATAGTTCGGGAATCTTGTCGCGAAAAGAGCATATGAGGCCCTTCGAAGCCCAAAAGTATCGCCGTGCTTAGTCAGAATTGGCTCGCCTCTTGCCAAATCCTCAGATCAAACACGTCTGATTTAGGATAATCACATGAAAAGAGCCATCGCCGCTGCCAGCTTATGTTTTGCCGCAACAGGCGCCCAAGCCGATGTTTTCGGACTGCTCAACGGCCGGACTGCCAATATTCTCTCCGAACCACAGACAACCGTCGAAGCCGGCTTTGTCAGCGCAGACGACTTCACCACCTTTGGCGGTCGGCTCAATTTCAAGCTCTCGCCCAATTCTTTGTTCTACGGCACCATTGCCAACATTGACGCCGACAACCAAGAAGATGAAATCGCTTTTGGCGGCGGTGTGGTCTATCAGCTCACTCAAAACAGCCGCAATAATTTCGACGTGGCAATCAAGGGCTCTTACCACTTGTGGAGCACAGAGACCTTTCTCGGCCGCGATGCCGACTTCTCAGACTTCGGCCTTGAGCTCATCCTCAGCCCGAAAGGCCAAGCTTTGGCGCAAGGTGTAGGCATCTATGCCTCCATTGGCTTCCACAAGCTCAGTTCCGATGTCGATCTTGGCATTTTTGGCAACGCAGAACAGAGCGACAGCGAGATCTCATTCGGGTTGGGTGCCACCCTCGCCGCAGGCCCGGGCGAGGCCTATGCAGCCTTTGAGAACATTGAAGATACTTACATTGGCTTTGGCTACAGATTGGCACTGGGCCAGTAGCAAGGCATGGCACGAGGGCTGCCACCTGCAGCCCTCAGTTAGGCAGTCAAGCTCAAGGGGCCGTGACGCTGAGGCGACAGGCCAATGTATTGCTAGTCTCCAAATCCGGCCCCCAGATAAGCTTGGCGCTCTCCACCCAGTCGAGGCCCCCAACCATCGTCGAGGGAGGGGCCCAC
>JBMYWE010000505.1:0-2311 GCA_049607125.1 Granulosicoccaceae bacterium
TTTGACTGTCCTCTTGCGAGTGTACTGCTACCTCACCGCCACCGGCTGCACCCAGGGCTTTGCTGGGTAGGGTGTGGCTACTGGCCGGTGTTTCGCGGCTGAGCGCGGCGGATACGGGTTGGTTGAGTGCTTCCGCTAGGCGTATTTCCACTGATTGAATATCGTGTCTAATTTTGCCAATGTCTGCCTGTGAGATGATACTGCGCACCATCAAGTTCTCTGGGGCGAAGACATAGCCGATAAAATCCCCTTTGTGCGCATAGCCGCCAACAGATTGCTCGAGTGCGGGGCTGATAAAAACACCGGATGTTTTGCTGCGAACGATCAGTTCTTGTTGTTCAAGGCGTTTGTCAGCGAGTGTTTTTTCTAGTAGTGCCAGTGCTTCGTCGATCAGTGTTTCTTTGCCCTGGCTGGCTACGAACTCCGCCTGGCGTTCAGATAACAACGCTCGGTATTGTGCTTCTAGCTTCCGGCGTTGCATTTTTAGCTTAGGCGAATCGAGCTTTAAAAGGGCGGTACCTGGCGTGACCTTGCTGCCTGACGGCACTAGGATTTCATCGATAAACCCTGATTGGCTGCTGTATATCTCCGCTTGCTCGGCTACCCAGACAACACCTTGAGCGCGGGTGGAGTTGGGCAGAGGGAACCACAAAAAGAAAGCAAGCAGTGCCGAGCATAAAGTGGCTGAGGCCAATATAGCGCGATTGCGATTGTCGCTGATTGCTTCACTGCAACGCAGATAGTGGATGGCAGAAAGTGCGGGTTTTATAAGTTGGGTATAGACGCTCCAGAATACCAATACAACCCCAAGCGCCAGCAAGGTATTGATCAAGTACAAGGATATGACTAGCAACAAAAACAGCCGATAGAAAAATGAAGCCACAGCGTAGAAGAATAACCAAGCTCTCTCGCGGTTATCGTACACAAACACTGGGGCTATCTCGGCGCGCAGAAGGTAGCGCTGGAGAAGGTATATATTAAATTGTTTGGATTTACTGAATAAATTGGGTATTTCAATCCAATCTTGCAGTATATAGTAGGCATCAAATTTTAGCAGTGGATTAGCATTGAACACCAGTGTTGACACGCTGGCGACGATCGCTAGATTGAGACAGCTTGACCTCAGCCAACCTGGCTCTAGCAGCAGCCACACAATAATTGCGAGGCTTGCTACACTGAGCTCGGCAATGATACCCATTGCACTGACGAGCATGCGTTTGTGTTTGTTGTCAAATTGCCAAGCCGCCGAGGCATCGACGTAGGGGATCGGGGCGAGCACCAAAAAGCTGATTCCCATCTCTCGCACTTCGCCTCCCCAGTGCTTTACGCTCAGAGCATGTGCAAATTCGTGCAACAGCTTGAGCAAGACAAAAAGAGTGGTCATCAGCAATACGTTTTGTGGCTCCAGTATGTCTTCATTCAGGGCTGCTGCAATGCTGTGGCTATTGATTAAGCTCAAGTACATTGCGCTGGTCCACAACAGCACTAGGGTGATCACTGCTGTTTTAGTGAAGAGAAACCGCAGCCTGGGTACGAGCAGTGTCAGTAGCCTGTCTGGGTCATAGAGCGGTAGTCTAATCGCCAGTGGGTTGGCAAACTGTTGACGCCATTTGATTCGGCGTCTCTGCGTTTGCTGATTCGCTCCTTCGGAGGCTTTGAATGCTTGTGTCCTTTTGAGTGCATTGACTTTCTCCAAGCCCTGCATGGCTAATACTATATGAGCTTCGGTGTAGCTATTTTGGGGGTAGCTCGTTTGCAATTTTGAAAGAATATCCGCGCAGCTGCTCTTACCATCCATCGCTCTGATGATCTGGTAGGCTGTGGCATTGAAACGGCTGAATTCACCACTAGCCTCGTCTTGTAATAAATACCATTGCTCGCCACGAAAAGTTTGAGGCGACAGCTTTATATGCTTGTACAGTTGGGGCTTTAGGGCCGCTATCTTCGGCCAATTGGTGGACGCCATAGCCGGACTCATAAACCGAGTGTCCAGGCGAGGATTCGGAGGTTGTCGATTAAACGGTGGCTGAGTATCCACAAAATAGAGCGATCACCGACATCTACTTTTGCGTGCCCACTCATACCCGGTCGAAGCAGTTCGGTTGCTTGCGCCAGTTTAGCTTCGACCTGAAAATAGTTGCCGCTCTCATTGGTGGCTGCCAGTGGCACAACCTGACTGACGTGAAAATCAAAGCTCTGGCCGGGAAAGGCAGATATGACCAAGCGCCCGCGTTGACCCACCGAGACTGAGCCAATATCGCGTTCCGGTGTTTGTAGCAATACACGGTAGTTCTTCAGTGGGGCAATCTCA
>JBMYWE010000506.1:0-2291 GCA_049607125.1 Granulosicoccaceae bacterium
GGTATTCTTGTTGGTAGTATTGCAGCGAGTGCTCTCGGGCCTGTGGCTCGGGCACACCCAGCAGCAAGGCCGTGCGGTAGTGACGCTGAATGGCCTCGCACTCGGTTTTTTGTTCGTTGCGCTCGCCGCGCACGTGCATGGCCTCGTGCACTAGTAGCATCAGGCTATAGCGCTCTCGTTGGTCCGCCTTGGCTGGGTTGGCGAGGTAGTCTTTCAAGTTTTTACACCATCCCGCTTTAAACACCACATCGCCGGTTTCAAAATAGGTATACCCGGCCCACTGCATGCGGGTGCGGTCAAAAATAGATTCGCCCAGCGTTTGGCAGTGCACATCGGTGGGTTTAAATTCCGATAGTTCGTGTACGATCGCAGTCATTTTTTGTTCGAGCAGCCAGTATTTAAATGGCTGCCAGAGCAATACCCCTGCAATGGCGAGACAGACTGCCATATAGCCCACGCTGACGCCGTTTTTAGGCCGGCGGCATCTGAGCTCGCGAATAATGAGCCAGAGAAAAAAGAGGGCTATGGCGACGAAAAGCACAGTCGACTCGAACGGGGAATATAGGCCTTAATCGGCAGGGACAACGCAATTTTAAGTTCGATACCCTGATCGAAAGAGCGCCTTTGAACACAAGGCCTAAACTGAGTGGTGGCATTGTTGCGCGATAGTCAATGCCACCCGGTGAAATCGAATGGATACTAAGTTGATTCGCGAATTTCCATGGAGCGCAAATAGGCGGGGCGCGCTTTGATGCGCTCAATCAATGCGGCTGTTTTGCCAGTGGGCGCGTCGAAGCCGCACACTGCCATCCAGTTACTGCAATGAGCTAACAGCAGGTCGGGTACGGTGAACGTGTCCCCGCACAGCCATTCGGAATCGACCAGTCGAGATTCAAGCGTTGTCAGCGCACGACGCATATCCCATTGGGCGGCGGGCAGCACGGCTTCTTTTTGGCGTAGTTCCTTGGGCATCACAAAGCTGTGCTTGGCCAGTACCCAACAGGTGCCGTCCAGTTCGTCGCAAATGAGCTGCGTGAAGCTGTCTTGGCGAGCGCGTTCGAGTGTTCCGGCTGGGTAGCTCAGGCCACCGTGTTTGTCGGCCAAATACTGCACAATGGCGACGGAGTCGATAATGACTTCGCCGTCTACCGCGAGGGCGGGCACTTTGCCGCTGGGGTTGACGGCGCGTATCTCTTCGGACTGCGGAAGCGCGTCGTTGATGTCGTAGCTCAGGCCAAGCTCTTCCATTGCCCAGAGAACGCGAAAAGCGCGCGTTTTGGGGCTGCCAATCAGTGTGTACATTGCAGTGCCTCAGAGTGGGGTGTGCGGGCAGTCATTATGCGGTGTGCAGCCGAGACTGACAATTGAAGGCAGTTAATTCGCCCGCCGTTTCATTGAGCTTGGGGTGTGACGCTGAGTCGAGACGTTTCAGTCCACTTGCTCCCACCAGCTTAGCTGTGGTGGTTCGTCGACGCCAAACACTTGCCCGATTAACGGTGTGGCCATGTTTACGCGTTGCGCTTGAGCCGCAGACTGGGCGCGTTTTATTGGCTCATCCCAGGGATGCAGTGCCAAATCAAATTTGCCCCAATGAATGGGAAACAACAGTTTGGCGTTTAGGTCGATGCTCGCTTGCACGGCTTGTTCTGGCAGCATATGAACTTGCGCCCAGGTACTGTTGTAGGCGCCGTTTTCGACAAAGGCAATATCAAAAGGGCCATAGTCTTGGCCTATTTTTTTTAAACTCTTCGAAATAACCACTGTCCCCACTGAAGTAGATACTCTGTGTATTTGACTTCACCACCCAAGACCCCCACAAGGTGGAGAAACGGTTTGTGATGCCGCGACCACTGAAGTGACGCGTGGGGGTTAGGGTGAACTCTATTCCCTCAAAATTGGCGCTTTGATACCAGTCGAATTCGGTGATTTTTTCAGGTGCGACGCCCCAGCGTTGCAAGTGCGCGGCAAGCCCGAGCGGCACATAAAACTGCCGGGTTTTAGCCCTGAGCTTTTGCACCGTCAAGTGATCGAGGTGGTCGTAGTGGTCGTGTGAGATGATAACCAGATCAATCGGTGGTAGCTCTTCAACTCGGGCGGTGTGCTGGGTTGCAAAGGGCTCGCCGATCGTGGGCACCGGTGACGCACGATGAAATATCGGATCGGCGAGTAGCATTTTGCCTTCTACATTAAATAACACCGTCGAGTGACCCAGCCAGGCGAATTTTCCCGGCTTGAGCTGCTCGACTTCAAGCGCAACAGCAGGTAAAACAGACTGCGGGTTCTTGTCCGCT
>JBMYWE010000507.1:0-2284 GCA_049607125.1 Granulosicoccaceae bacterium
GGTGTCTACCCACTGGCCATTGATATAGTGCTGTTCGGTGTTCATGGAAATCCTTAAATAAGAGGGGGAAATAGCCGCGGCTGTGGCCACTGTTTAACAGTTTTAAGACCGGATGATAACTGAAGTGTTCTGCACAAAAATGGCAAAAAACTTAGCAAAAGCGCGCAATAGTTGTGTTTGAATGACACGCCTATCAAAACTCCATGCCTGCAAAATACTTCAAAAGAATACACACCACTAGCACCTACTCTACGAGGCGGCGATTCGCGCACGATGCATACCATCGAGATCAATGGCCCCTACACCGTCTCGTCGCCACCGCCGTTGAACCGAGCAGGCACGCGTGGCGAGCGCGGGTCGGTTGGCTTACAGCTCCACCAGAGTCAATGCGCTAGCTAAAACTTGTCATCACTTGCTGATCATCACATCACCGTCTCGTTTAAAACTCGTGGCGCAATCGACGCGAGTAAACGCTCAAAAGCACCAGTGCACAGAGGCCAAACGATGCAGAGACCATCAAAACCCGCGACAGAGCCGCCCAATTCAAAGATTCTTCACCGATGACTAATGCAGACAATAAGGCCAGCAACAAGGCGAAAGTCGCCCGGCCAAATAAGCTCAATACCGAAAGGAAAGAGGCACGCTGCGCGCTAGACACGTGCGGCGCAATGGCGCCGAGCATTGGCCCATGCGCCATGGACATAGAGAAATTTCGTAGCATCACGAGAAGCAACATGGCCGGATGCAGCGCCAGTGAAAGACCCGCAATGATGCCTATTTGCACCGAAATGCTCACGAGCAACAATGTGCGCAAACCTAATTGTTGCAACAGCGGTTGACTGACAGCGGCACCCAGAGCGCCGCCAAACATTGAGATACTGATTAGCACACCTGAAACCAACGGCGTTGAATTGGGTGCTAGCCACCCATCCACAGCACCCTGACTCGCCAGTTTTAGGTAGGGTTGGTAGAACTCGTAGGGGATGTGCTGCAGGAAAAAACCTATGGCGTAAAACAACAATATCCAGCCCAACAACGGGTGCATAAAATAACCAAGGGTGTCTTTCATTTGCATGGCAAAACCGTTTGCTCGATCATCGCCCTGCACTGGCGGCTCGACAAACTTAAAACACAGCACAACCACCACGGCTGCAGCTAGCCAGGCGGCGACATACGCCAAACGCAGATCTATTGACCCAAGTGCGCCACCGAGCAAACCAGAAAATGCAAGCCCCAACATACTCCATTTCTGCGCGGCGGTTTCACGTTCGGTATATTCATGCTGACGATCAAGAGCGTACAAGGTGTCGTACAACAAAGCGCTATCGCTACCGGATTGAAAGGCGATGCTGGCGCCCAAAAAGACTTGCGCTAGTAACAACACAGGCAAGGAACTGGCGAAGATAAACGTTGCGCTGGCCAGCAGCGCCATGCAAGCGGCCAGTAACAATGTCGGACGCCGCCCGCATCGATCGGAATAATAACCAGAGGGTACCTCTAGAAAAAAGACAGCCAAGTAGTAAGCAGATGAAAGCAGTACTGCGTCGCCGAGGGACACACGCTCAATAAAGTACAAAAAAAACACGGGCAGCCACGGCAGCAAATTACTGGCGGCTTTGTACCGAGGAAACAATCGTAGGTTGCGTTCGAGTGCTGAGCGTAGCTCGATCGCGTCTGGATCAGTTGTTGTAGAGCGCATCGGGGGCCTATTTGCATCAACAAGAGTGCCTCATTGATGCCTATGTTAGCACGACAAACCTGTATTTATTTACAGCCTTTTGCTCGATATGGGTTCGCGAGCTCTATACGGGATCTTGGCGGCTGCCCGCGTCAAGAGCACGCACAGGCTCTGGACAACACAGGCTCAATCGATCAAAAAAGCGTTAAACACCTAGCCCACCCCGATAGGCGCCCTCGGCAAAGCGACGTGCGCCATCCACCCCTACTTTCAGCACTTCGTCTCGACTGTTAAACCACTCCCGCCGCAGTGCCTCGGCCTCAGTTAGACGGTGCTGGCCCCGCAGCGAGCGCCGATCGGCAAGCATGAAGCTCCGAGGGAATTCACTGATCTGCAGCGCCAGTGGCTCTGCGTGCTGGAGAGCCTGACCCTGTGGCACCGTGTACTCGCTCAAGCCAATACGCAGTGCCTGTTTCGCATCTTCTAGGCGACCGGTGAGCATCAGATCCATTGCGCGGCCCTCGCCGACCATTTGCGGCACACGCACGGTCTAGCCCGCCACCGCCACCTTGGCACTCTCGTCAGTATAAAAAGAGAAAAAGGTTT
>JBMYWE010000508.1:0-2283 GCA_049607125.1 Granulosicoccaceae bacterium
ATATTGATAAAACATTTATGATTGGTGATATTCGACATGTGCAACGTTTAAATAAATGGAAGAAAGATCAAATAGGAAACTTTGAAGTGTTTATCAGTCTGAGCTGCCACAATTGCCCTGACATTGTGCAAACGCTCAACCAGTTCGCTATTCTCAATCCACTGATTAACAGCGAAATGATCGATGGCGGCCTCTACCCTGCCCTTATTGAAGAGCGCAACATTCAAGGCGTGCCAACGGTCTACTTAAACGGCGATGCGTTTGCCAATGGCAAGATAGACACCGCCGCACTGGTCTCCAAGCTCACAGAGCGAAACCCGAAGTTGAGCGAACAGGCAGCCCCAACCGAGCAGCTTCCTCTACAAGATGTCACCGTGATTGGCGGAGGCCCCGCCGGTGCAGCCGCCGCCATTTATGCTGCGCGCAAAGGCTTGGCTGTCACACTGATCGCCGATCGCGTCGGCGGCCAAGTCAAAGACACCATGGGCATTGAAAATTTTATTTCAGTCTCCAAAACAACCGGACCTGAACTCGCCGGCGCCCTGCAAGCGCATCTTGACGACTACGAGATAAGCTCGCGTGAACACTTTGAAGTCACTAAGCTAGAAAGCGGAGAGGTGAAAACGCTACACCTGAGTTCTGGTGAACAGATCCAAAGCAAAACGGTCATTATTGCTACGGGGGCCAAGTGGCGCGAGCTGGGCATACCCGGCGAACGAGAAAATATTGGCAACGGCGTTGCCTATTGTCCCCACTGCGACGGTCCCTTCTTCAAAGCTAAGGACGTGGCAGTCATCGGCGGCGGCAATTCTGGCATTGAGGCAGCTATCGACTTGGCGGGAATTGTTAAATCAGTAACCGTGTTCGAGTTTTTGCCCGAACTTAAAGCAGACCAGGTTCTCATCAAGCAGGCCGAGAAACGCCACAACATCACCCTACTTAAAAACATGGCAGCGCAAGAAGTGCTAACCGAGAACGGCAAGGTTGTTGGCCTGCAGTACCAAGACCGCGATACCCAAGAGATCAAAACCAGTGAGCTCGCCGGAATTTTCGTACAGATAGGTTTACTGCCTAACAGCCAATTCCTTGAGGATGTCGTCGAACTCAGCCCCCACGGCGAGATTATCATCGACGATCGCGGCCGCACCAACGAGCCCGGCATATTCGCCTGTGGGGACGTCACCACCGTGCCGTACAAGCAAATTGTGATCGCCATGGGTGAAGGAGCCAAAGCTGCACTGTCAGCGTTTGATTACCTGAACACACATTGAACGGCTCTTAACAGCTGATCACTCGGTGTGGGCGCGAGGATTGAAAGGGTTGCTACCCGCGATAAAAAAGGCCGCTGAGCAAATACTCAGCGACCTTTTTTATTCGAACAGTATCCTGCCTATGCTTCTTTGGTTTCGGCGTTTCGCTGAGTCACCGTCTGCGCGTTAGTCAAAATATCAAAAGTACTTCTCACGTACAGCTCATCGGGAATCTTGTGTTTGATTTTCTCGTGCAGCGCGGGAAGTTTCGACCAGTGTACTCCCTGGCGATAGTGATGCGCGGTGTGATAGCCAAGGTTGCCAGTAAGCTTATTAAACAGTGGGTTAATAATGTTGTAAGAAGCTTCAAATTCGTTGTCGGTGTCCAAACCGGCGTGGTGGTCGTAGGTTGTCCACGCGGTGAACATCAGGCTGACAAACATTGGCAGGGCAAACAAGAAAAACCCTTGCAAAGGCTTGTAGAGCACCAGGGCCAGCAGAATCAGCGCTGTGACCGAACCGAATAGTACAAAAGCGTGCAAATGCCGAGCGTGCATCGGCTTCGCTTTACCCACTTGGTAGGCGCGTGGGTAAGCGGTCAGTGTGACATCGAGCGTGTATTCCAATACGCCCATTTTAGCTCCGTCCTCGCGCTTCCAACGGCTCTCGTCTTTAGTCTGATCGAGAAAGTTATAGTGATGCCCCAGCACGTGGTGCAACAGCCACAAATTGGTCGTCTGCCCCGAGTGAAGTGCGTAAACCTGCTCCATCAGACGGTTGAGAGGTACAGATTTAAAGGTAGCCGCATGTTGGTGGTGGTGATTCCAAGCGCAGATTGTCCCCTTGGGGATAATCATCACGATCCAGTAGGCCAGTAAAACCCAAGGGCTTTCGACGTTAAAGTAGAGAATGAAATCGATAACAGTGAGGGTGACAATCAGCAGCGTGGGCAGTCGATCTTCTTTGTGTTTAAACACGTTGTCTCTTCTGGTTAAGAACCAGCCACTGGCCTGGCTCCACATTGTCGCGCCAG
>JBMYWE010000509.1:0-2283 GCA_049607125.1 Granulosicoccaceae bacterium
CCCATTCAAAGCTATCGGCCGTGTGGTCGCCTTCAAAGGGGCGCCAGCGCACGATTTGACCATAGAGGTTCGCTTCGCGTGGGTTTGGGCCTCCCACTGGGGTGTCGTCTCCACCGCTATTGGGTTTTAGGCCGCGGTTTTTATTGTTGGTCAAGCAGCAGTAAACCTCAGCCCTACTCGGGTGGCTGGCTACCCACTCGGGGCGGTCCATCGTGGTGGCGCCTACTAGGCTGGCGGCGACCCGCGAGTGAATGCAGATCTCGGCTTGGGTGGGAAAGCCGTTGTCCTCGTTCAACCCGTTTTTACCTACCGAGAGTTCGATCCATTTGCCATCGCCACTGAGGTTTTCGTCAGCCTCACCAAAGCGCGCTACGTACAAGGTTCCCTCGCTGAGCAGTTCCCGGTTTTGGCTTTGGTCTTCGGGGTTGTAAATCCCCTCTGAGATAAAGCGATATAAAAACTCTCCGCGCTCGTCGTCGCCCATATACACCACGACCTTGCCGTTGTCGGCGATGACAAGCTCGGCATTCTCGTGTTTAAAACGTCCCAGCGCCGTACGTTTTTTGGGTGAGCTGTGCGGCACCATGGGATCTATTTCAACGACATAGCCGTTTCTGTTACTTTCGTTGGGTTCCTTGGAGATATCAAAGCGAGGGTCAAACTTATACCAGCCGTAGCCCCAATCCTTGATGCCCACGCCGTAGCGTTTTTGTTCGGCAGTGGGCTCTGTGGATTCGTCGGTTGAGGCATAGTAGCCGTTGAAGTTTTCTTCACAGGCTAAATAAGTGCCCCATGGTGTGGCTCCATTGCCGCAGTTGTTCCAGGTGCCTTTGCTGCGAACGCCTTCAGGGTCTTCAGAGGTCTGCATTAACGGGTGGCCGCGCGCGGGGCCAGTGATGGCCATGAGCGTATCGGCTGTGATGCGGCGATTGTGTTTGGCGCCAATAACGGGTGACCACTTGCCGTTTTTGCGCTTGATATGGAAAACGCTGACACCGTGTCCCGCTTTGCTCTTGCGCACGTCGTCTGCCGTGTTGACGCCATCTGGGTGAATGATTGATTTGTTTACGTATTCATTGTTGGTGACCAAAATGCCCTCGTCTTGCGCGAGGTGGAATAGCTTCATGCCATCGGTGTTGTCACCGATGGAGCGCTCCTGGCTAAAACCGCTGCCACGCGTCTTTTGGTCAAAGGGCACGCTGTCGGCGAACAGAGGGTCACCCCAAGATGCTACCGTGTGCCACTGATAGCCGGCGGGTACTGTGATGGTGTCATCGATGTTGGCGGCTACCGCTTCGAAGTTGATAAGCTTGCTATCGTCGGCCGCGGCTATTTGGGGTGCCAGCGCGCCGCCGGTTACAAAGGACGAGACTCCAAAGGCCGCACCGGTCTTTAGAAAGGAGCGACGGTTGACCGCTCGGTCTAGTATGCGGCCGAAATCACTTTGATCAGGTCGAGGTGAATTTTGCTCGTCAAAATCGTCAAAACTAGTCATATAGACCTCCAGTGTGTGGCCATGTCAGTAGGGTGCTTATTGGTGCTGTCTCTCCAGCAGAAACAACAGCGCAAACTCAACGCTGGACCTTGGACTGGGACTGAGCGCGCAGGTTCCTTTACTGGGTAGGCTCCGCATTCACATTACCACAGTTGGCTAAGCTTTCTCTGCTTGCAAAATTAGTTTGCGAATAGGTGCCCCCCAACTCCGTGTGTCAGAGTTGAGGATTGAGATCAGGAGAGCGGGAATTCTAGCTGCCGATGACGCCACCGTCGTCGCGATGAACCGCTATTACGCTGGAACGCGGTGTTGTCTCTGCACCCCCTGGGAAGTTGGATGTGAAAGCTTCTTTCTCACCCGGGTGCTGCACACCGATGAACATAGTGCGGTAGTCCTTTGACCAGGTGATGCCAGTGATTTCACAAGACCGAGGGCCGACCATAAAGCGTCGGATCTCACCCGTTTCGACATCGCCAACTAGCATTTGGTTGTTACCCATACCCGCAAAATCGCCTTCATTGGTGTATTTGCCATCGGTCTGAATCCACAGTCGACCATCGGGGTCAAAGGCGATGCCATCGGGGGAATTAAACAAGTTGTCGGCGTTGATGTTGTCGCTACCCGCTTCAAGGCCCTGGTGCACGGTTGGGTTGCCCGCCAGGACGAAGAGGTCCCAGTTAAATCCATTGGCGGTGTGATCACCGCCCAAAGGGCGCCAGCGCAGGATTTGACCGTACAAGTTTCCGGCGCGCGGATTGGGGCCGCCCACAGGTGTTTCATCGCCGCCT
>JBMYWE010000510.1:0-2265 GCA_049607125.1 Granulosicoccaceae bacterium
TGACCCAAAGGCACCCGTACTGATGTTGCTTTTGACCTCTCCAACGCGATAGTGGAGGCGCACGGTGGTTTGCACCGCCCCGTCCGCCACGCTGATCAACATTGAACCCTCGCTCTCTTTTGTCAGAGTGCCGTGCAACCGGCCTGTGCTTGCATCGAGTTGCAGACCGTCTGGCAAACCGATGGCGCTGAATGTCAATTGGTTTTGATCAAGACCTGTTGTGGGGAGTTGGATATCTATAGGAGAGCCGATGGTGGCTTGAATATCATCCAACGCATTAAAACCAGTCAGCAATTCAAGCTTGGCAGTCGACTTCACCTGCAATAAATGTCCTTCAGACGGTACGCCCAAATCATTGACCGCAAACACCCAGTACATACCTGGGATCATTACATTGACGTTGCTGCTCAACTGGGCAATATATAGCTGATCACCCAAACTCTCCGTCTCGAGCGAGATAAAGCGCTGATCGGTGTTGATGCTGTGGGTTACCGACGACAGACGCACCATATTAAATTTGGCCACAGGGCCATCGGTCTGGAAGTTCAGATAGCCACCGACCGTGGTCTCGGTGCTGCCGCTGATTATCTCTGGGCGCAGAGCCAAGTGTCCGTCGCTGTCGTACAAGTAGGGCGGCGTGTAGATCTGGGCGTCCGGGTGATTGGCCGAACAGTCTCCGCACAGCCCGCCTCCACCACTAAGCACACGACCATCGCGCAACAACAGCGCCCACGAATGGTAGGTTCTGGGTGTGGAGAGAGCCGCAACGGTGCGCCATTTCCGCGACTCGGGGTTCCAGATCTCCGGCCACCAAGCGCTGTAGCGATCATCAAAGAGTAGGCCCCATTCTGTGCCGCCCACCACATAGACTTCGCCAGTGGGCAGCACCACGGCATTGTGATTGGCGCGTCGAGAGTTCATCGGCTCCACTGTTTCGATGAGTGGCGTGGCGCCACTGATATCAATGGTCATCGCCGTGTCGGTGGCACCCATATCCGAACGGCGGCCATCTGGGCTCAGTTCACCGCTGACCATTGGGTCAGATCCGCCTGAGATCAACAACTTGCCCACGTCGTACATGACCGCCGAGCCAAACTGGCGATTGCGAGCTTCCTCCCCACCGCGGCTCCCCGCAGATTCTGTGTCGCCTGGCCCTTCTGTATTGAACCAATGCATGGTGTCTGTCGGACCCGACTGAAACACTCGACCATCAGGTGCAGTATGCATAAAACTGTACCACTGCATTTCGGCGGAACTGTTTCCTCGGATAGTGTTGGCCAAGTCCTGGTCGTCGCGCAACAAGGACATATCGGCTCCAGGCACGTCGTGCCAGGCGTTTGCGCCGACGGAAAACAGCTCAGGTACTTCTTGCGCGCCTTTGGCAAAGGTTGAAAATACATCCCCACTGCCAGTCACCACATTGGTGCCATACCAACGTTGCTGACGCATGTATGGGGCCAGCGTCCAACGGTTACTCTGCGGGTCGAAGTGACTTGTTTCTGCCGCACGCGGGTTGCCGCCCGAGGCAAGTAGGCTACCGTCTTCCAGCAAGCTGGTACCCGCGCAAAACATATCGTGCGCCGGGTTATTGGTCTCCAGAAAGCTGTTGCTGGCCGGGTCGTACACCGAAGACCAGCTGAACTTTGAGCCGGTAGCTTGCGGGTAGTCATCGAGTTCATTCGATGCCCACGTGACAATTGTGTTGTCCGGCGTGACAGCGGCGTGTACGGGCACATGCGGCCAAGCAATCAATGGCCCCCAAGTGCCCATGTCAGCCGGATTCGAAGGGTGATTGTGGCGCGACTCAAACTTAAAGCGCTGCGACGAGTCATTTGTCCACGGCTCGAGCGTGAGCTTGCTACCCCGGTCGCTGCCATGGGTGGTCAAGGCGAGGTTGGAGTCCACGCTTATCAGGCTATAGTGACCGCCACCCAAAGCGTTGACCTGCCAGTGCTGCGCGCGAACGCTAACGTCAGGCCGTTCGTAGTCGCCGCGATGACACACCCATTGACGCACTTCAGCTCCGGCCTCATGGTAAGCGGGCTCTAGGCACTTGCCACTGTGTTGAAGACGCAGACGGTAACTCGATTCGTCGGCGATGGTGTCAAACCAAACTCGCTGGTTTTCCGTGTCGGCGCAATCCCACTGTTGTAACGGATAGTCATTGTCGATCGAGTAGGCGTTGAGGTCTAAGCAGAGACCACTCGCGGCGCTCTTGACTTTCGCGTCGAATTCTTCTGGACCAGACACTTTGCGCGTCAGAGC
>JBMYWE010000511.1:0-2252 GCA_049607125.1 Granulosicoccaceae bacterium
GCTCGATTTTGAGCAAAGCGGTTGGGATGCAGGAGCAATAGACAAGGTCCCCGCAGCGATCAGCATCAACGCCGCCGACGGCGAACTCATTCGTATGAATGACCGCTACCTGGCCATGTTCGGTGAAGGCGACTTAGAGGGTGACGACACCCATGCGCTCGACAGCACGCTGACTGACCTCGAGCGCCCCGACGCCATTGAAAACTTGTTTAAGGCCGAGTCCGAGCTGCACCGCCGCAAGGCTTGCGTGGTAAGAGAACTGGTACTCAACGGCGAGGAGCAACCTCGCTCCCTGTGTTATGTGGGCGTACCGCTGGTGGAGAACAACCGCCTGCAGGGCTATTTCAACATGGTTCTCGACCCGACCGAGACAAGCGGAGCGCTCGCGCTTCCCCGCAGCCTTGAACAAAGGGCTATGGCCACCGTGCAATGCCTTGAAGACGCACTGATCAGTGTCGACAACCGAGGCTTAGTCCGCTATCTCAACCCAGCGGCTCAGTCCTTACTCAACGCTGACCTATCCCAAGTTGCAGGCCTGAGCTTGGGCGATATCTGCCACCTGCAGCAGGCGGAGGGAAGAGAAGAAATAGACCTCAACAACCTACTCAACGAAGATTTCAGCCTCGGCTCCATCGACCTAGACAACATTCTGCTGATCGCCCACGACAGTCGCGAGATCGCTCTACATATTCGCTGCTCTCCGGTTCGCAACGCCGACGGCATTCGCCAGGGGTCCACCTTCCTCTTCCAAGATATCACCCAGCAAAGGCGCATGGCCGAAACCCTACTGCGCCAAGCCAACATCGACCAACTAACCGGCCTCGAAAACCGCCAGCGCTTCACACAGCACCTAGAGAAGTCACTGCGCGAAGTACGCCGCAGCTCCGTAGAGCAAGTACTTCTCTATATCGACCTCGACAAATTTAAGCTGGTCAACGACAGTGCCGGCCATATCGCCGGTGACGCGCTGCTACAACAACTTGCCACACTGATTAGCACCCGCCTGCGAGACGGCGACCGCCTGGGGCGGCTTGGCGGTGATGAATTTGGAATACTGGTCACCAAAAATGCCACAAAACGCGCTCCACTTTTAGCCAAGCAATTGGTGGATGATCTGAGCGAATTCCGCTTCAACTGGCAGGGCCGCAGTTTTGATGTCAAAGCGAGCATCGGCATTGCAACGGTTTCAAGTGAAGTCAATACCGCACTAGAGCTGCTGCAGCGCGCGGTGGTTGCCTGCCAAACAGCGAAAGACTCGGGGCACTGGAATTTCCTCGTCTACGGCTCTGGCAATTCCATGCCAGCCCAGCGACGCCAAGAAATGCGCGCCGTGTCTCTGGTACGCGATGCCCTTGACAACAACCGCTTTCGGCTTTTTGCGCAGCCCATTGTGGCCATTTCAGAACGCGCCAAAGCGCACGGGATTCAGCGTTACGAGCTTCTCCTGCGGATGCTCGGTGACAACGATGAAGTTCTCTCACCTGGCGCCTTCATGCCCGCGGCTGAACGCTACGGCATGATGCCTATGCTGGACAGATGGGTCATTTTGTACGCACTCGAAGCTTGTGCCGAGCTACATCACAACAACAGCACTTGCTACGAGCTTGGCATCAATCTCTCTGGCGCTTCCTTGAGCGACCCGGAACTCTTGGGTTTTGTGCAAAACGAATTTGCGCGCCACGGCTTGCAGGGCAACCGTGTCTGCTTTGAAATCACCGAAACAGAAGAGATCACAGAAATCGCTGTCGCCCAGAACTTTATCTCGGAGATGCGCAATGAGGGCTGCACATTTGCACTGGACGACTTTGGCAGCGGACTCTCCTCCTTTACCTACCTCAAAGAGCTTTCAGTCGACTATCTAAAAATAGACGGCAGTTTCGTTAAAGACATCAATCGCAACAGCATCGACCGCAGCATAGTCGAAGGCGTGGTGACTGTGGGCAACAAAGTCGGCCTGCCGACAATCGCAGAATTTGTCGAAACAGAAGAGACTCTGCAGCTGCTAAAGAGACTGGGCGTCGACTATGCACAAGGCTGGCACCTAGGCCGCGCTCGCCCACTAACCGAGCTCATGGGCGCGGTTCAACAGGATTAAAAATCAACGCTTGAGGCGATCTCGAGCCCCCACCTCACCAACCCAGCTGCAGACACCTTGCCCGACAATACGGCCTTGCACCTACGATTATTCGGGCTGTCGCCAATTTTGCTCAAAAAGCTACATACAACCCTAGTTACCACCGGCAAAAAAACTC
>JBMYWE010000512.1:0-2239 GCA_049607125.1 Granulosicoccaceae bacterium
CAACGGATTTGCCATTGACGAGCTATCTGCCGACGCCCTTGGCGGGGCAATTGCTCGCGCAGTCGAGTGCCACCGAACTGAACCCGTGCGCTGGAATCGACTGCAGCAGAACGCCATGGGGTGGGAATTTAGCTGGCGCCGCGCCGCTCGCGGTTATCTTGCATACTACGCTGACGCTATGGCGGCCAATGCCGCCAGCCGGAATGAGCAACGACCCGCCTTTCAATTAGTCAGCAGCTAGCTATAGCAGCTACACCACCTAGAACTAAAGCCCCGCTGATTACAGCGGGGCTTTTTTTGCCTTGCGCAAAGGGAGAAACAAATAGTGTGAGCAACAGCGGCCAATGCTTGCCGCTACGGCAAAGCGGCATAAGCAGACAAGACTTGTATTTGTTAGTGATGAAATCCATTATCGTTGTATACAAAATTACTTTTGGTGTATATCGATGCAGCAGAGCACAACGATTCAAAGTGTGATCTCCGCCCTGATGGATCGCGGCAGCAAATTGCTAGAACCCTTTGGGGTCGCCGCAGACAGCTCCCTCAGCGCACTATGCGACACCTTACTTTCCAGCCGCGGTGAAGCGTCGGGGGCCGCCCTCGCCGCCCGTATTCTGGCTTCATATCAGGCCCTTGATACAGCGGCTAAACTTGAATTCTTCCACCTACTTGTCGCGCGCTACGACCCAAATCTAGACGTCATCAATGCGCGCGTTGCCGCCTACAATCAAGATCCTAGCGCTCAGGCATTGGCACAGCTCAATGCCGCGGTCGAAGCTCCTCGACAAGAGCTTTTGCGTCGTTTAAACCAAGTTCAAGGTGGCACGGCAGCACTCGTGGCGATGCGCTCAGATTTACTTGCCCTTCTAAAGGACAACCCCGAACTCAAACGCATCGACAACGACTTCAACCACTTACTGACGAGTTGGTTCAACCGCGGTTTTCTGCAAATGCAAGGCATCACCTGGTCGAGCCCTGCCGATATTCTTGAGAAGATCATCGACTATGAAGCGGTGCACGAAATCCCCGACTGGGACGAACTACGCCGTAGATTGCAACCCAGCGATCGTCGTTGCTACGCCTTTTTCCACCCTGTTATGCCCGACGAGCCACTGGTATTCGTCGAGGTGGCACTGACACGCGTGGCGGCTGACAACATTCAAGACCTGCTGAGCGAAGATCGCGAAGTTATTGCGGCAGAAACCGCGTCAACAGCTGTCTTCTATTCCATTTCCAATTGTCAAACAGGCCTGCGCGGCGTGTCATTCGGAAACTTTTTGATCAAGCAAGTGGTGTCTAGCTTGCTGGCCGAGCTGCCCGAACTGAAAAACTTTGTCACCCTATCTCCCGCGCCATTGTTTAGCACTTGGCTCAGACAACAAGCCCGGCACGACTCCGACGCCCGAGAATTGCTCGAGCTAGGCGAGCTGCTCAAAGACAGCACTGCAATCGATAAATGCCGTAAACGCCACGCCACTTTGTGCCAACGGCTCGCCGCCAACTACTACCTAACAGCCAAGCGTGGCGACACCAATCCGATGGATCCGGTGGCTCGATTCCACTTGGGGAACGGCGCCTCGCTGGATCGCATCAACCCACAGGCCAATATCACGTCAACGGGTATCAACTCTTCGGTGGCGATGATGGTGAACTATCGTTACGACTTGGCCAAAATAGAAGAAAACCATGAAGCCTATGCCGCCGAGCGACGTGTGACAGCATCGCGCGCTGTGCGCTCGCACATGAGCAGCCCGGGGAGCAAGGCAAAACCAAAGACGGAGACCTCATGAGCAACCACCTGTTTGACGCCCTGCTAGCAGAGCGCCAGAACGACGATCGACCCTTTATGCTGTTTGCCGATGGCGGCAGTTGGAGCTATGCCCAGGCGCTGACGCTATCGGCCAAGATGGCAGCGGTATTGGTTAACCATGGCATTCAGCCAGGTGATCGAGTGGCCGTACAGGTGGAGAAATCTCCGCAGGCGATGGCCTTGTATTTTGCTTGCCTGCGCTCGGGCGCAGTACTCTTGCCTCTCAATACCGCCTACACCGCGACAGAACTCGCCTATTTTATTGGCGACGCCGAGCCAGCCGTGGTGATTGTCGATAGTCGAGGCGCCAGCGCCATTGCTGAAATCGCTGGCGCAGCCACCGTGCTGACGCTGGACGCCGACGGCGGCGAGACCCTGCCGGTCTACAACCCCGCCTGCCCCAATGAACGGGTCGGCGAGGTGGTGCAG
>JBMYWE010000513.1:0-2233 GCA_049607125.1 Granulosicoccaceae bacterium
TATGATGGCCATTGCCACCGTTGAAGCGGGCGCTGCTAGTGCACGAGAGGAGGCGCAGGCGATTGAGTCAGAGAAGTTCGCTGAACTCGCTAAAACACCAGTCGCAAAGTCGCTGGTGGGGATTTTCCTCAAAGATCAACTGCTCAAGCGCCGTGCTAAAAATGCCAGTAAAGAGGCCAAGCCGGTGTCGCGCGCTGCGGTGCTCGGTGCGGGTATCATGGGCGGCGGTATCGCCTACCAAAGTGCTTCAACGGGCACACCCATCTTGATGAAGGATATCTCTGAAGAGGCAATACAGTTGGGCCTCAGCGAAGCGGGCAAATTGCTCTCGGGGCAGCTCAAGCGTGGCCGTATCAACCAGCAACAAGCGCTGCAGGTGAGCAATGCGATCATCCCGACCACCAGCTACGGGGACTTCACCACCGTCGATATGGTGGTCGAGGCTGTCACAGAAAACCCCAAGGTAAAAACGGCGGTATTGGCCGAGGCTGAGGCCATGGTGGGCAGTGACACGATTATCGCCTCCAACACCTCTACCATTGCCATCACGCGATTGGCTGAAGGGCTCAAGCGCCCTGAAAACTTCTGTGGTATGCACTTCTTCAATCCGGTACACCGCATGCCACTGGTGGAGGTGATTCGCGGCGAAAAGACATCTGATGCCGCTGTGGCACGCACGGTGGCCTACGCCAGAGCGATGCGCAAAACGCCCATTGTGGTCAATGACTGCCCAGGTTTTCTGGTCAATCGAATATTGTTTCCTTACTTCGGGGGTTTTGAGTCATTACTGGCAGACGGTGTTGACTTTGTGCGCATTGACAAGGTGATGGAGCGCTTTGGCTGGCCCATGGGACCGGCCTACTTACTCGATGTGGTTGGCATGGACACAGCCAGTCACGCTGGAGGCGTGATGGCAGAGGGCTTCCCCGACCGCATGATGCAGCGCGAAGTTAGCGCTGTTGGCAACATGGTTGCCGCCGGTCGATTGGGGCAAAAAACCGGCAGTGGATTTTACAGCTACACCTTGGACAAAAAAGGCAAACCGAAAAAATCGATCGACCCCCGTGCCGCAGATGTATTGGCATCGGTGGCTACGGTCAAGATGGAAGTCAGTGACGAGGATATTGTCGCTCGCATGATGGTCCCGCTGTGCACCGAGTCTGCTCGTTGTCTTGAGGACAACATAGTCGCCTCAGCGGCCGAAGTAGATATGGGCTTGGTCTACGGTATCGGCTTCCCGCCATTCCGAGGTGGTGCCTTGCAATATATGGATGACATGGGCTTGGCGGCCTTCGTTGAGCTAGCGGATAAACTCAGTGACTACGGCCCGCTGTTTAGTCCCACCGACAAGCAGCGTGAAATGGCGTCAAGCCAGGCCTGCTACTACGACACCCAAGCCTGAGGAGAGCGACATGAGTTTCAATGATAACGATGTAGTGATCGTCGACGCCGTTCGCTCTGCGATGGGTCGCGCTAAAAACGGTGCCTTCGTCAATGTGCGTGCTGAAAACCTCTCGGCAGAGTTGGTCAAGGCGCTGTTCGAGCGCAATCCCAACGCCAATGCCGAGGAAGTGGAAGACTTGATCTGGGGCTGTGTCAATCAGACCTTGGAGCAGGGCTTCAACGTAGCCAAAGCAGTAGCTATCTTGGCGCAGATGCCCCAGTCTGTCGCGGCGCAAACGGTGTCGCGTCTGTGCGGCTCTAGCATGGCGGCCCTACACACTGCAGCGCAGGGCATCATGACCGGCAACGGCGACGTGTTTGTGGTCGGCGGGGTTGAGCACATGCAGCATATTCCCATGTTGCACGGTATCGATATCAACCCATCTGCCAGTTTGCACATGGCCAAAGCGTCCATGATGATGGGGCTAACCGCAGAAATGCTGGGCAAGATGCACGGCGTCAC
Organism: Granulosicoccaceae bacterium; assembly: GCA_049607125.1. Lineage (GTDB taxonomy): Bacteria > Pseudomonadota > Gammaproteobacteria > CALCKW01 > CALCKW01 > CALCKW01. The sequence continues at coordinate 1,907 of JBMYWE010000513.1, forward strand.
ACGTGAGCAACAGGATGCCTTCGGCGCACGCTCGCATAACCGTGCGTTTGCAGCGGCCGAGTCTGGTGGGTTTGATAAAGAAATTGTCCCGATCATGGGCCATAACGCTGAAGGCTTTGTTCAAAAAGTGGTGCGCGATGAGGTGATTCGTGACGGAGTGACTGCTGAGGGGTTGAGCGAATTGCCACCGGCATTTATCCCCAAAATGGGCACAGTGACAGCGGGAACTTCATCGGCTATCTCCGACGGTGCATCGGCCATGTTGTTGATGAGCGGTGCTCGGGCCAAGGCTCTGGGTATCAGCCCGCGCGCCAAAATCCGGAGCAT
>JBMYWE010000514.1:0-2223 GCA_049607125.1 Granulosicoccaceae bacterium
GTGCACAGGGCATGGTGATCGAGGCTACGCTGGACAGAGGTCGCGGGCCCGTGGCCACAATTTTGGTCCAGGGCGGTACGCTCAACCGCGGCGATATTGTTGTCTGCGGCACCGAAATTGGTCGCGTGCGTGCCATGTTCGATGAAGGTGGCAAGCAGGTTGAAACTGCTGGCCCCTCCATCCCTGTACAGGTGTTGGGCTTGTCATCAACCCCGAATGCCGGAGATGAAATGCAAGTCGCCGCTGACGAACGAGACGCGCGTGAGCTAGTTGAGTTGCGACGTGAGCGCGAGCGCAACCTGCGTCTGGCCGAGCGCAAGCCAGCCAGCATGGAGGACATCTTCTCCAAGGTTAAGAGCGGTCAACGGGCTATGGTTAACCTGGTTGTCAAAACCGATGTGCAGGGTAGCTACGAGGCACTGCGTGAGTCTCTGGAGAAACTCTCTAACGACGAAGTAACGATCCGCGTAATCGGTGGTGGCGTCGGCGGCATCAACGAATCTGATGCAACTTTGGCAGGTGCCTCCAACGCCATTTTGATCGGTTTCAATACCCGTGCAGACGCCTCGGCGCGTACGGTTATCCAAGAGCAGTCGATCGACTTGCACTACTACAGCGTGATCTACGATGCCATTGATATGGTGCGCAAGGTCGGCAGTGGTTTGTTGGCACCAGAAGTTACCGAGAGCATTATTGGCATGGCGGAAGTGAAAGATGTCTTCCGTTCGCCCAAGTTTGGTCAAGCAGCTGGCTGTTCGGTGGTCGACGGTGTGGTACGCAAGAGTGCCCCCATCCGCGTACTGCGGGACAACATTGTTGTCTTTGAAGGCGAGCTAGAATCGCTGCGTCGCTTCAAGGACGATGTCAACGAAGTTCGCATGGGTACCGAGTGTGGTATTGCGGTCAAGAACTACGATGTTCGCGTCGGTGATCAGATCGAAGTCTTTGAGCGTAAAGAAGTGGCGCGTTCACTGTAAATGGCCAATACAACTCGACAATACCGTGTTGCCGATCAGATTCAGCGCGAGCTGGCGCAGCTGATTCGTGACGAAGTGCGAGACCCGCGTGTCTCGCCCTTCGCCACCATCTGCGAAGTGGAGGTCACCTCTGACCTCTCGCTTGCCCGGGTGTATGTCTCGGCGGTCGACGACGATGAGGGCGGAGAGACTGTCCCTGCCTTGCAAAAAGCCTCAGGCTTTTTGCGCCGTAAACTGGGCTCTTTGCTCAACTTGCGGCACGTCCCCGAGCTTCGTTTTATCTTGGATGATACGGCTATTCGCGCCGAGAACATCAGCCGTGTGATCAACGACGCGGTTGAGCGCGATCGCCAGTTGTCAGGAGACAACAAACAAAGCGAAGACGAAGGCTAAGCAAGCATGTCTCGCCGCAACCGTCGAGGCCGTGCACTCGACGGTATCCTCCTAGTCGACAAACCGTTGGGTGTCAGCTCCCATGGCGCGGTACAGTGGTGCCGCCGTGTGTTTGGGGCTTCAAAAGCCGGACACACGGGAAGCCTCGATCCCAAGGCCAGTGGCATGTTGCCTATTTGCTTTGGTGAAGGGACAAAATTTGGCGTGGGTGAGCTATTGGCCGCCGACAAGCAATACATCGCCGAGGCCACACTGGGTGCTCGTTCTACAACGGGTGATCTTGAAGGAGAACTCTTTGAGCAGCGAGCGATTCCGGAAAACCTAGACCAACTGTTACCTGCTGCCATGGCCCAATTTCGCGGCCAGATTGAGCAGGTACCGCCTATGCACTCCGCGCTCAAGCACGAGGGCCTGCCTCTTTATAAACTGGCGCGGGCCGGGCAGACTGTAGAGCGAAAAACTCGACAGGTACGTATCGATTCGCTCGACGTGGTAGAGCAGCGTGGTAATACCCTTAAGCTACGAGTGGCGTGTAGCAAAGGAACTTATATTCGCACCTTGGTTGAAGATCTAGGAGAAGCTTTGGGCTGCGGAGCGCACACCACAGGCTTGCATCGAGAGTGGGTCGCGCCGTTTCAAGGCTTGCAAATGCACGACCCCGAAATGCTCGAAGAATTGGGGAAAAAAGCAGCGGGGAAAGTCAAACCCGAACTCGATGCTTTGTTGCTGCCGGTGGATGTACCACTGCAACACTTGCCCGAGTGGCGCTTGAAAAACGACGACGAAATGGGTGTTTTTTGGTTTGGTAATCCCGTCAGCGCCCCGGGCTTAGAGGATCTAGAGAGTGTGCGAA
>JBMYWE010000515.1:0-275 GCA_049607125.1 Granulosicoccaceae bacterium
CGAACTACCACCCATGAAGGCAGATGGTAAGAAACACACCCTCCGTGTTTCGATGGGAAATGAACGTCTAGCTTTGCAAAATGTAGTACTCGGTGAAGTGTGGATCACAGCCGGGCAATCTAACATGAATAGAGAAACAGCAATCAGCGAAGACCACCCGTCTATTCGTCTATTTTGGATACATGAATCCACCGTGCCGCGCGCACACGATCTCGGTGAGAACGCCATGGGGTGGTTGCCGGCGGAAGCAAAAACAATCGGACCTTTAAAGAGCG
>JBMYWE010000515.1:285-2214 GCA_049607125.1 Granulosicoccaceae bacterium
GTTCGGAGTTGGGCACAAAAGCGGTTTCGCAGAAGTGGGGTGGGTTTTTGGTCGGCGTTTACAGAAACAGCTCAACGTCCCTGTGGGGCTAATCAAGACGGCGTATGGTGGTTCTGCTGCTCGGGCGTGGACTCATTTACCTCGATTGACAGACAAATACCCTGCTGGTCAAAAAGTCGAAGGCAGGTATGCGGGCCATAAGCCAGGCTTGCTCTACCAATCGATGATGCAGGGGCTTGCTCCAATGAGTGTCCGGGGAGTAGTTTGGTATCAAGGGGAAAACAATGGCCATGACTGGAATTACGATGAAGAGCTCCACAAGATGATCGAGTCATGGCGGAAAGTTTTCGAACAGCCCAAGCTCCCCTTCTACCTGGCGCAAATTGCCCAAACAACTTACGCCTCTGGTATGCTTCGCGTTTGGGAATGCCAGGCAGCAATCGCCGCCAAAGACCCCAACGTCCACTTGGGCATGAGTGTAAACCTTTACGATTCTTTGGATAGCCAGGACAAGCGTGCGGTACGTATCCACGCTGGGAATGAACGCGACCCAGCCACTGATTGGCCAGTTGCGGGTGGGTCAAACCCCCATCCTCCGAATAAACATATTGTAGCGAACAGACTAGCGGATCTTTCTCTTCTGTACACTTACAAAATTGATTTGAAGAAAGAAGTAAACGCCCCTGTGTATCATTCGCATAGGGTGCAAGGAAAGAAATGCATAGTCAAATTCAGCAACGTTGGCAGCGGGTTAAAAACGAGTAAGGGTGGCGCTCCAAACTGGTTCGAATTGTCTGATGGCACCCAAGAAAAAAAGGGTGATAAAATGCCTCTAATCTACCACAAGGCCAGTGCCAAAATCATAGGGAAAGACACCGTAGAGGTATCATGCTCGAAAGTGAAAAATCCTGTGCATCTCAGGTTTGCCTGGCACATGCTTGCGAGGCAGAATCTAGAAAACAGCGCAGGAATTCCCGTGATGAATTTTCGGACCGACTCGCAGCAGTCAAAACAACGGTGAACCGCTGATCGGTCTAACAGCCAGCAGAAACTCCTTGTTTGTTAGGCTCTGCGCCTTGTCAGTGCCATGAGCGCACCAGCAAAGCCCAGCAAGAGAGCCGAGGAGGGTTCGGGAACCACAACCCAGCCAGATGAGGAATCTCGGTCTCCGCCGTTGTAGGTAAGGACATTGTCTGTAACTTGGCTCAGGTCAATGAAATCAGCACTGGTCCATATGCCTTTGGCGACTGCGACCGTTTCCCTGCCGTTCCCGGCGCTTCCCCACTGAACAAAATCAATCATGGCTGTTGGGCTGCCAAAGCTTCCCCCCGGGCTATATACGCCGAGGTCTCTTCCCGCTCCACTGCTTATCGTTGCCCAAGACAGGGACACTGTCGCGCCTGAAGTCATGTTCAGAGAACCAGATGTAACCATGCCTGCAGTGACGGCTGTATAAGAAAAACGCGAGCACAGTTGCGTGCTTGTTATGTCAATGCTATCAGGGCCGTTGTTCACAAATGTGATGATACCATTGTCAATATCAACTTCTTGAAACGCGAGGTCAGTTAGCGCCGCTGAGCTTGTAGATAAAGAAGAGCAAAGAATAAGGGCCGCGAGAGTAGAAGTTTGAATTTTCATAGTGGTAATTATTAATTGTCAGTTGGCACTGAAGCAGTGCTGGCGTTGTGAATGCAATCAACTTTGAATATATTAGCTAGAAGCCTTTGCGGCAATACAAAATGTAATATTTGTGAGATCGCGCTGGCAGCGGAAAATTTTAAGGATTCCTATGCCGAGAATACCACCTGCTTTCATACAGTTTGTGCTTTGGGTTGAGTTCGTGGACGGGAATAAAGCATCGTTCATTAAGTAGAGTGTCGCACTATTTGGATATAGTGCACAACAGATGGTTTTTTATCGGTAATGGAG
>JBMYWE010000516.1:0-2210 GCA_049607125.1 Granulosicoccaceae bacterium
GTGGCTGTAGCTAACCCCGACGTTGAGGTGTTTATGGGTTGTTGGAGCTTACTCGGAGTGAGCTAGTTACTCGATGACTTAAGTTGTCGAGCCCTTGTCAGCCTGTGTGCATGTGCTTTTTGTACAACTTGGTGAGTTTCTTTGAGCGCAGTTGGTCGGCAATGAGTGAGAACGCCGGTGATAAGTTTGCTTTGGGTGACTTGCCTTTGCCCATGCGTTGCAGCTGGCGCTTGGCGATAGCCATCATGGCCAGAGCGGACAGAGTTTTGTCTTTCCAGCTGACAGTTGGCAAACTTGCGCTGGCCTCTGAGTTGGTTTTCCACTGATTGGGCAGGTCGGGGCAAAACGCCAGGGCGCGGCCCATGCCGACCATATCCACGCCCTCGTCAATCACCTTTTGCGCGACGGCACGACGAACAATTCCCCCGGTGGTCATCACCGGCATGCTGGCTTGCTTGGCGATGTCTTTGGCAAACTCCAGAAAGTAGGCTTCTCTTTCCAGGGTGCGGCCATCGGCGGTGTTGCCCTGCATAGCGGGGCTTTCGTAGCTGCCGCCCGACACCTCAACCAAGTCTATATTGTACTCTCCCAGCATCTTGACCACGGCTAGCGCATCGTCGGCGTCGAAGCCACCGCGCTGAAAGTCTGCGGAGTTGAGCTTGACCGCAACGGCAATATTCGAAGGCACGGCGGCTTTGACAGCTTTGACAATCTCCATCAGTAGCCTGGCCCGATTCTCTAGGCTACCGCCCCATTGATCGTCGCGTTTGTTGCTCAGTGGTGATAAAAATTGCGACAGCAGGTAGCCGTGCGCGGCGTGTATCTGCACCCCGTTGAATCCTGCTTCGGCAGCGCGCCGTGCCGTGCTGGCAAATCGCTCAATCAACGCGTTGATATCCGCTTCGGTCATGGGACTAGGCTGGCCAAACAGTTTGCTGTGCTTGCCCATATCTAATGGAATATCGGACGGAGACAACACTTGGCCCCCCATAGCGGCGTACACCTGGCGGCCGGGGTGGTTGATTTGCATCCACAACTGTGTGCCGTTTTGGGTACCAGCGCTCGCCCACTGGTTAAATGGTTCCAGAGGGGTATCAGCTTCTAACGCAATGCCGCCCGGGCCAGTCATGGCGCGGCGATCTACCATGACGTTGCCGGTGATCAGCAGCCCGGCTCCGCCGTTGGACCAGGCTTTATACAAGCGCCAGATATCCTCACCCGGCAATTGACCTGGCGACGCCATATTTTCCTCCATGGCCGCTTTTGCCAAGCGGTTGGAAATGGTTGAGCCATTGGGTAGGGTGATTGGGCTAAAAACCGTGAGTGTCATAGAGTCCTCTGCGTCGCGAGTGGGTAGATTCGCAGTGACTATAAGGTTAAAGTTAACTTTAATGTCAATAGGAGCTAAGAGAGCGAGTGCGTGAAAATAGGTGAGTTAGCAAAACAAAGCGGCGTGGCGGCGCACACCATTCGATTCTATGAGAGTGAAGGCCTGCTACCACGGGCAGCCCGAGGCGGTAACGGCTACCGTCAATACACCGAGGATAGCTTGCTGCGCTTGGCGACTATCCAGTGCGCTAAGCGTTTGGGTTTTAGTCTGGAAGATATACAGGCGGTGTTCGCCAACCGTGCCGATACGCAAGGGCCAGACCACGACAAGGTACTAGAGCAATTGGATTCGCGTCTGGAAGAGGTTGAGGCGCTAGTGAAAGGGCTATTGCAGCAGCGCGACGAAATTGTGCAGCTAAAGCAGCAACTGCAAGACAGCTGGCAAGAGGGGCAGTGCGCTTATGCCAACGGAATACTTCAGCGTGAACTGACCCCAGAATAACGCTAATTATAGTAAGTAACTGGCATCGGTATTTTTACGGAAACGCGTTTTTTTAAAGTGCCCTTTGATTTTTATGTTCGCCGTCACTCGGCTATCGATGCGGACTTTGGGCTGGCCGAGATGACTAGGCGTCACTCGGCGCTCTTCTGCCAGACTTTTGGGTAGAGTGCCGTACCGGGTCGGTCTCCGGGCTTGAGGCCGTACTGGGTCATGATGTCGCTGTGGTCCGGGTCCATTCCGCAACGTCTAAATTTAATGCGGGCATCGTCGCCCAGCCACTTGCTGGTAAATACGCTAAGTCCGGTATCTTCATCGAGCTTGCCTGAGCCGCCGTGCATGATACGGCTATTGAAGGCGACGCAATCGCCAGGGTTCATGT
>JBMYWE010000517.1:0-2209 GCA_049607125.1 Granulosicoccaceae bacterium
CCGGTGAAATCTGCGGCGTATCTGTACTGAAATGGATACCCCGGCTTTCACGTCGTAGCCTTGCGCTCTGCACCATCAACTTGGCGCAGGTGAGCAAATTGCGCATCTCTAGTAAATCTCGGCTGACACGGAAGGTGGAGTAATGGTGCTGGATCTCTTCTTCCAGCAGCTCGATTCGGCGCGCTGCTCGCGACAGGCGTCGGTCGGTGCGAACTATGCCCATGTAGTTCCACATGAAGCGGCGCATTTCCTCCCAGTTGTTGGTAATCACTACTAGCTCGTCGGCGTCGCGTACTTGGCTTTCGTCCCAGTCGCGTGCTGAGGGGGGTGCGGCTGGCTCTTCGTTGTTGATGTAAGCTGCGGCGGTGTCGGCGTAGATTAGGCACTCGAGTAGAGAGTTGCTGGCGAGGCGGTTGGCACCGTGTAGCCCAGTGCAGGACGCTTCGCCCACGCAATACAAACCGGGCAGATCGGTGCGGGCGTGCTTGTCTACCACCACTCCGCCACAGGTGTAGTGGGCAGCAGGGACGACAGGGATCGGGTCGGTGGTGATGTCGATGCCGAGCTCCAGGCAGCGGTCGTGGATCATCGGGAAGTGCTCGCGCAGAAAGTCCGGGTCTTTGTGGGTGATATCCAAGTACACGCAGTCGATGCCGTGCCGCTTTAACTCCGCGTCGATGGCACGGGCAACCACGTCGCGAGGCGCCAGCTCGGCACGCTCGTCATGGTCTAACATAAAGCGGTGGCCGTCGGGGAGTAGCAGTTTACCGCCCTCGCCACGCACTGCTTCAGAGATGAGAAAACTCTTGGCGTGTGGGTGGAACAAGCACGTGGGATGGAACTGGGTGAATTCCATATTCGATACTCGGCAACCAGCGCGCCAAGCCATTGCGATACCGTCACCTGAGGCGCCGTCGGGCGCGGTGGTGTAGAGGTACACTTTACCTGCGCCACCTGTTGCTAGCACCACATGTGAGGCGTTGATGGTTTCGACGTGGACGTTGAGCACGTATAATCCTTGGCAGCGGGCGGGTGAGCCACTGACGATTAAATCGACTGCCATGTGTTGCTCGTACAGCTCGATGTTGCCGCGCTCTTTGAGTTTCTTGATTAAGGACTCTTGGATCGAGGCGCCTGTGTGGTCAGCTACGTGGGCAATGCGGCGCACACTGTGGCCACCCTCACGGGTCATGTGTGGCTGTTCGGGTTGCTCTGGGTCTGGGGTAAAAGGTACGCCTTGTGCCTGTAACCATGCAAGGGCGTCGGAGCTGTTCTCGACCACATGACGCACGGCTGCCTCGTCGCACAGGCCGTCACCAGCGATACAGGTGTCGGAGATGTGGCGTTCGACGGTATCCTCGTCGCCTACCATGGCCGCAATACCGCCTTGCGCGCGGGGGCTGGCGCCGCTGAGCAACTGGCTTTTGGTAATTAAAGCAACGCGTAGGTTGGGGTTGAGCTTCAGTGCGGTGGCAAGACCGCCAAGGCCGGTGCCGACTATCGCGACATCATAATATTTCACAGGTGGATAACTCCTTTGACTGAGCACAAACAGCACATTAAAGATCGCGAAGCGATCGCACGTCGCGCCAACGAGCGCCGTCTCGGTGTGTCTCTGGCACTGGCCGAAGACATTGGAAGCGGTGATATTACCAGCTTACTGGTGCCAGAGGATGCGCGCACTGGGGCGCGTATCATCAGCCGTGAAAATGCTGTGGTCTGTGGCACCGAGTGGGTTGACGAGGCTTTTCGCCAAGTTGATGCGACTGTAGAGCTTGAATGGCATGTTCGTGACGGAGATCACGTGGTGCCCGACCAGCTGTTGGTGCGTGTCAGTGGCTCGGCCAGGTCTTTGCTTACCGCTGAGCGCGCTGCGCTGAACTTTCTGCAAACTCTCTCAGGTACTGCCACCAAAGCAGCGGCCTACGCCAAGTTAGTTGAGGGAACAGGGGTCAAGTTGCTCGATACCCGAAAAACCTTGCCCTGCCTGCGCAGCGGCCAGAAGTACGCCATTAGCTGTGGCGGTTGTTACAACCACCGTCACGGTCTCTTCGATGCTTTTCTTATAAAAGAGAACCATATCGCGGCGGCTGGTGGAATCGACAAGGCGGTAGCTGAAGCGCGCCGAATAGCCCCTGAAGCGCCAGTGGAAGTAGAGGTTGAGAGTTTGGAAGAGCTTGATGCGGCGCTATCATCTGGGGCCGACATC